>CAVOMB010000102.1:0-6383 GCA_963696935.1 uncultured Thermoleophilia bacterium
CGTGAACACGTTGGGGAGCGCGCCCGAGTCGCTGCCGCCCTGCACGTTGTTCTGCCCGCGCAGCGGGTTCACGCCCGAGCCCGGTCGACCGATGTTGCCCGTGAGGAGCGCGAGGTTGATGAGGCACTGCACGCCAGGTGAGCCCTGGCTCTGCTCGGTGATGCCGAGCCCGTAGAAGATCGCGGCAGCGTGCGAGGACGCGTAGAGCCGCGCGGCGCGCCGAACCTGCGCCGCGGGCACGCCGGTGATCGCCTCCGAGCGCTCGGGCGTCCACGTCCGCACGAAGTCGAGGTAGCGATCGACGCCCTCGACGTGTCGCTCGAGGAACTCGCGATCGAGCGCGCCCTCCTCGACGATGGCGCAGGCGAGGGCGTTGAAGAGCGCGACGTTGGAGCCGGGCTTGAGCTGCAGGAACTCCTCCGCGCTTGACAGGTTTGTAGGCCATATCAGAGCTCGTCCGGCTCGTCGCGCGGGCCGAGGTAGGCCGGCGCGTCGATCATGAAGATACGATTGGTCCAGCGCTCGCCGGCCGGCGCGGCCGCCTCGGCGTCGTCGACGGCGCCGAGGCGGGCGGTCATGTCGTCGCAGTAGTGGACGATGATCGCCTCGCGCGTCTGCGGCACGACCGGGCTGCCCTTCTCGCGCATGCCGTGGTGGGCCACGATGATGTGGCGCAGCAGCTTGGCGGACTCGGCCGGGTAGTCCGGGTCCTCCTCGATGAGGGCGCGCACCATGTCGTGGCCCATGACGATCTCGCCGTGCAGCCTGCCCTCGTCGGTCATCTGAGGGGCGAGGCCGCCGCTCGTGTACGCCTGGGTCTTGCCGATGTCGTGCAGCAGGGCGCCGGCGACGACGAGGTCCCGGTCGACGGAGGCGAACCGCGACGCTACGCCACTTGCAGCCTCGGCGACGATGAGCGAGTGCTCGAGCAGGCCGTGCCGGTACGCGTGATGGTTGCGCACGGCGGCGGGAGCGACGGCGAAGGTGGCCCCCGGCTCGCGCGAGCCGTCGAAGGCACGCTCCAGGAGCTCGCGCACGTGTGGCTGTTCCACAGAGTCGATGAGCGCGTGCAGGCGCTCGGCCAGCTCGGCGGCGCCCACCGGCGAAACCTGGACGAGGTCGTCGGCGTCGTACTCCTCGTCCTCGGCGGCGCGCAGCCGGCGGATCTGGATCTGTGAGCCGTACTGCGGGTGGATGCTGAAGGTGCCGCCGACGCAGACGACGTCGCCGGCGGCGATGCCAAGCGCGTCGTCAGAAGGGTCGAAGTGGATGGCTGCCACCTCGCCGCTGGCGTCGCGCAGCTTGAGGCGCAGGTACTTCTTGCCGTTGCGGTCGGTGGCGGCGGTGAGCTCGGAGCAAGCGTAGACGCCGTCCACGGTCTGTCCGCTCTGCAGGTCGGTGATGGCGATGCGGGACGTGGCCCCGGGGAAGCTGGCCTGGTCGGTCATGAGGTCTCCTTGGTCCCGCACAGGGTACCAGACGGCCCGGACGGGGGCCGCCGCAGGAGGAGTTGACGTTGCCGGCCGCGGGCCGCGCGGATCAGCCCCGGCCGCCGTCCGGCTTCTTGCCGGCCGGCCGTGCCTTTGACGACGCCGACGGCCGGTAGGATTTCTTCGGCGTGGCGCCTGCCGTGGACCCGGCGCCGCCTCTGGTGCTACGCAGGTGGGGCACGGCCTTGTTCCAGCCCCTGAGCACCTGCCCGCTACCTGCCTCCGGCGTCGCGCCCCTCGTCGCGTCCAGTGGCTCCATCTCGACCTCCCTGCCTGTGCCGGCGTCGCGCCGGCATCCTCGCCTTACAGCCAACCTACCCACGGAGACCGTCGCGAACACGGGCGGCGTCGCTGCACCGCGAGACCCGCCGCCCGGGTCCGCCCGAACCTGCCGCACCGCGCCGGCCTGAGGAGCCGTGCGGTTTACGCGACTCTAGGGAAAGAAGAGACCTCCATATCACGTGCGCGAGGAGAGACGAGATGCAGCTGGGCGGCATGGCATTGAGAGACGGCGTGCTCCTGCAGAGCGACGGTCATTGGGCCGCCGCGGTGCGAGAGGAAGACGGCGGCGTCAAGGTCGTCTCCGGAGCCAAGGTGATGCTGCCGGCGCGGGAGTCGCTGCGTCGCGTCCCGGTGCTACGCGGGGTCGTGAGGCTGGGCGAAGCCCTGGCCGTCCTGCCGGCGGTGCGCCGCAAGACGGGCACGCCGGTGCTGCCGCAGGAGGATCCCAAGCTCTTGGCGGCGACGGCGGCGAGCGCGGTCGCCACGCTGGCGCTGCGCTCGGCACGCTGGGGCTCGCCGGTCGTGCGCGAGCTGGCCGTGGCCGGCGTGAGCCTCGCCCCGGTGCTGCTCGCGCTCCGCGACTCCCGGCTCGCGCGCTATCACGGCGCCGAGCACAAGAGTGTGGCCGCCTACGAGAGCGGCGGCGACGCGGCGGCCACGGACAAAGAGCACGCGCGCTGCGGGTCCAATCTCGTGGCGCCCATGCTGGTGACCACCTTCGCGGCCAACCTGGTGCTGCACGCGGCCGGCAAGGAGCGTAAGCCGGCCGCGACGTTCGTGGCCGGACTTGTCAGCATCGGCACGGCGATGGAGCTCTTCTCCTGGATGGCGAGACACCAGGACCACCCACTCGCGAAGACCCTGGGCCGGCCCGGCATCGAGATGCAGCGCCTGTTCACGACGAGCGAGCCGACGGAGGACCAGCTCGACGTGGCCGACATGGCGCTGCGGGAGCTGCTGCGGCTGGAGGGTGAGGCGCCGCCGGCCGCCTGACCGGGCGCGGCGCCCCCGCCCTACTGCTTCCGGGCGGTGTCAGTCGTCTTCCGGCTCGCGTTCAGCGAGCCGCTTGCGGCGGCGCTCGGCCGCTCTGTCGTGCCACAGCTTCTGCTGCTCGGTCTGCGGCGTGAACTGCGGCACGGGGATGGGCCGGCCGGTACCGCTGAGCGCCACGAACACGAGGTACGCGGAGTTGGTGTGGGTGACCACGCCGGTCGTGAGGTCCTCCGCCTCGATGCGTACGCCGACCTCCACCGACGTCCTGCCGGCGTAGTTGACGTTGGCGAGGAGGCGCACGAGGTTGCCGACCTGCACGGGGTGGTGGAAGTCGATGCGGTCGATGGCGGCGGTGACGATGGTGGTACGGCAGAAGCGGAAGGCGCAGGCGCCGGCAGCTTCGTCGATGAGCTTCATGATGACGCCGCCGTGGATGTTGCCCAGGTAGTTGGCGTCCATGGGCTGCATGAGGTGCGTGAGCACCAGACTGGTCTCGCTGCCGCGCGGCAGGGGTTCGGTCATCGGGGGCCTTGAGGGTGGGGACTCAGGTCAGACGTCGAAGTTGCCCGGCGCGCGTCGGCGGCGGCGCCCGGCCGTCTGCCGGGCGGCGTCGTGACCGGTGCGCCGCTCGCCACGGCGCCGGTCCATGATGACTTTGACGTTCGGGTTGTCCCGGTAGTGCTCGACGAGCCGCTTGTATGCGTCTTCGCCGAGCTCCGGAGGTACGACACAGTAGATCACGACGACTCCCCTTGGCTCGCGGCAACGGTAGCACAGGCCCCTCCCCCGGGCCACTGTCGCGCGGTGTATTCCCGTTCACATCCCGCGAGACGCCGGTGCAGATGACGGTACGGCGCGTGACGGGCCGCGGTCGCCGGGGCCGGGCACAGAAGAAGGGCCGGAGCGGCAAACGGCACCGCTCCGGCCCTCTGAAGGGGGTACCTCCTCCTATATCGACAGACCCCTGGACGACTTGAGCGTACTGTTTGTCCACGCGCGAGGCGGGCCCTCTGGTAAGCTACCGGGACACAGGGAGAGGGCGTCGACTGGGGGGTCCGCGTGTTCCCGTGGTTCGGAGACATCGTTGCCGACCTGCCCGCCTGCGACCGCTATCTGCTGCTCTCGGAGCTGGAAGGATCCACCGACCGGCTTGCCGCGGCGCATCCCGAGGTGGAGGTCTGGTCGCCCGGCGCGTCGCGCGCCGGGCAGGCGATCCGGTGCATCGAGATCCCCGGCGGCGCGCACGAGGCGCTCCTCGTCGGCATGCCTCATCCCGAGGAGCCCGTCGGAGCCCTCGCGCTCGAGTATCTGCTCCCGCTGCTTGCCGGCGGCCTCGCGGCTCAGGACCAGCTCTCGCGCTGGCTTCACGACCGCTACGTGCGCGCCGCGCCCTGTCTTACGATCGAGACGCCGTGGCAGCGGACGGTGCATGCGTACCTCAGCGAGGTCAAGGACGACCTGCGGGCCGAGCGCGTGCAGACCGAGACGGAGCCGGCGTTCGAGGCCGAGGCCACGGTGGCCCAACTGCTCGACCAGGTGTACCTGCGCGAGCTGCGGACGCTGGCGGTCGTCGGTCAGTTCGCGGCGATGGTCGAGGCTGAGCCGGAGCAGGACGAGGTCCTGTGTGAACTGCACGACGAGGCGGCCGAAGAAGTCCGCACGCGGGCCGATCGTCTCGCCTCAGCCGGAGGGCTGCAGGCGCCGCCCATCAGGGCACTGGTCCAGTGCCAGGTGGCGGCGCTCCTGTGCGCGCTCGTCGCCGCGCGAGACCGCTATCGCCCCGCGCGGCCGCGCCCAGAGGTCCCGAGGACGGCGCCGTGAGTACCATGAGCGGCAGCGAGCGCGTGCGTCTCGCCGTCGAGGCCGGCGCCGGGATCACGAAAGCGCTCTCCGGCGCCGACGCGCCGACGGTGATCGCACAGCGCGTCGCCGAGGCGCTCGACGTATGGGAGTGCGACCTCCACGAGTACGACCCGGCGAGCCGCACGCTCACCGGGACGGCCCTCTGGTCGCAGCAGCCCAGTCCGGAGGACGAGGCGTGGATCGGCACCCGCATCAGTCTCGACGAACGCCCCGTGTACGTGCCGATCATCGAGGGTGGCCAGTGCGTCGTCTCCCGCGCCGGCGACCTCGAGCTCGACCCGGCCGACCGGGAAGCCATGGAGGAGTGGAGCGAGGTGGAGTCCCTGGCCGTGCCCCTGCGATTCCGCGACCGTGGTGTGGTCGGCTGCCTCGTGCTCATCGAGAAGAGGGAGGGGCGCTCCTTCACGAAGGAGGACATCGAGCTGGTGACCCTGCTGGCGGGGCCGGCTGCGGTGGCGGTACGAAACTCCCGGCTCTTCCGCCTGCAGCAGGAGCAGAACCGCTATCTCGGGTCGCTGCTCTCGACCGGCGGGACCATCACCATGAGCATCACCCTCGAGGACTCGCTCGCGCGCATCTGCCACACGGCGGCGGGGGCGCTGCGGACGCAGGAGTGCATCATCTACGAGTACGATGCAGCGCGCGACGCCATCGTCTGCCGGGCGTTCTACAGCAGCAACGAAGCCGCGCCGCTCATGGACGACAAAGGCGTCTACCCCCTGGACGACTACCCCAGCGACCGGGAGATCCTGCGCCGCGGGCTGGTGACCCAGGAGACGCTGGAGGACGACGGGCTTCCCGACGACGTGCGCGCCTCGATGGAGCGCTGGGGCGAGAAGGCCTGCCTCAATGTGCCGCTGATCGTCGAGGGCGAAGCCCTCGGCATCCTGGTGCTCATGGAGACGGAGCGCGAGAGGGTCTTCGACGCCGGCGAAGTGGAGCTCGCGCGCGCCCTGGGCGAGCAGGCGGCCACGGCCATCCGCCACGCGCGGCTGTATCGCCGCGGCGAGCGGCAGAATCGGCGGCTCACCGCGCTCCTCGAGAGCAGCCGCGTGCTGGCGTCGTCGCTGGACGTCGACGCCGTGCTCGGCGAGGTCAGACGCGAGGTCGTCGGTCTGTTCGACGTCCCCGCCGACGCAGTGGATCTGCTGCTGCGCCACGGGGAGACGTTCGTGCCCTTCCGGTCCGGCCCGGCGCCGGACGACGACGAGCCCCTCGTGACCGAGTTCGACGAGCTGCGCCGCCGGGCGGTCGACACCCTGTCCCCGGCGGCGGACGGTGCACGCCTCGTCGTGCCGTTCGCCTCCGGCGAGGCCGTGACCGGCTTGCTGGAGCTTTGCGCTGCCGCGGCCGTGGGTGAGGACGGACTCGAGTTGCTGCAGATCCTCGCCAGCCAGGCCGCGGTGGCGCTCGCCAACGCGGCCCTCTACCGCACGCTCGAGCGCCAGGCCGTCACCGACGGGCTCACCGGCCTGTACAACCACCGTTACTTCTACGAGCGCCTCAACCAGGAGATCGCGCGCGCCCAGAGGTACGGCCTGCCGCTCTCCCTGCTGATAGTCGACATCGACGACTTCAAGCTCTTCAACGACCGGTTCGGGCATCCGTCCGGCGACCTCGTGCTCAAGGAAGTGGGCAGCATCCTCAGCACGCAGATCCGCGCCGGCATCGACGTCGCGGCGCGCTACGGCGGCGAGGAGTTCACCGTCGTGCTGCCCAGCAATACGGTACTGGTTCAGCGGCGAACATAAACAG
>CAVOMB010000103.1:0-27693 GCA_963696935.1 uncultured Thermoleophilia bacterium
CACTAGCGAGGCGATATGGTACCAGCCCGCCGCGGTCTTGCCAAACGGGCGCCGCGAGGCGTCCGCGCGAGGGTCAGGAGCCGAAGATGTGACTCCCGGCGACCTCGTACCCCTCTTCGGCCACGGCCGCCTCGATCGAGTCCAGCGAGACCGCGGAGTCGTCGAAGTCGACGGTGACGGTCTTCTCGCCCACGTCGACGTCCACCTTGACGCCGCCCAAGGCTCCGACGGCCTTCTCTATCGCCATCTTGCAGTGGTTACAGGACACCGTGGGTACGTTGAGCACGGCATGTGTCTCAGCCATTTTCGTTCCTTCCCGATGAGGCCGCTGACCCCAGTTCGTCGAGCTTGAAGGTCTCCGACCTGCCATCGCCGAGATCGACCGTGACGCTGTCGACCGGCGCGAGCAGATCCGTGACCCTTCCTTCCCCGGCGGGCGTCCCGACCACCGCGCCGCGCTTGGGGGCGCGTTTGCGGAACGAGACGTACACCTGGTGCTCGTACTTGAGGCAGCACATGAGCCGGCCGCAGCAGCCGGAGATCTTGGTGGGGTTGAGCGGCAGGTTCTGGTCTTTGGCCATGCGGATGGACACCGGCTCCTGGTCACCGGCGAACGTGGCGCAGCAGAGGCTGCGCCCGCAAGGGCCGTACCCTCCGACGATGCGCGACTCGTCACGGGCGCTCACCTGTTTGAGCTCGACACGCCGGCCGAGCCGGTCGCCGAGGCGGTGTTGCAACTCGCGCGCGTCGGTGCGTTCCTCGGCGACGAACGTGATGGTGAGCTTGGGGCCGTCGAACGCCTGGCGGGCCTCGATGACCTTGAGGTCGAGCTTGAGTTCCTGGGCGAGCGCGCGGCAGGTGCGTTTGGCCTCGCACTCGGCCTCCCGGTGCGAGGCGATGGCCTTGAGGTCGGCGGGCGAAGCCTTACGCAGCACCCTGCGCAGGCCGCGCGGGGCGTCGTCGGCCGCGAGGTCGTCGGGGCCCTTGACGACCCGACCGAAATCGTTGCCCCGGGTGGTGTCGACGACGACGCCGTCGCCGGGGACCAGCTCGAGGTCGCCGCAACTGAACTGGTAGACCCTGCCGCCGCCGCGGAACACGACGCTGCAGATCCTAGGCACTGGTGGAGACCTCCTCGAAGCGCGCGAACATCGCCTGCAACGCGAGCTTCTGGTCTATATTGAGATACAGGTCCTTGCGAGTCTTGGCGGCGACGCCGAGCAGATGCGCATAGTGGCCGGGCGCCGCGGCGACCGCCCCGGCGAGCGCGTCGCGGTGGTCGCTGTTCCAGAGTACATCGTCGGCCCCGGAGGCGCACACCCACAGGTCGCGCACCCACGAGACGAGCAGGTCGAGGGCGTCCTGGGCCGCGAGGCGGCTGCGGCGCACCTGCTCGCGCTTGGCGCGCGCCTCCGCTTGCTCGCGGTACCACTTGAGGTCCTTCGTGTCCTGGAACTGGCGCTCGAGGCCCTCGATGCGGCGGCCGAGCTCCTCCTCGACCTGCGCGGCGATCTCCGCCTGCTGGCGCGCCAGAACGCCGAGGAACGCGTCGGTCGGCGCGGGACCGTCCTTGGGCCGCGCGCCGGCGACGATGGCGGCAGCGTACTTGAGGTACTCGCCGCGGAGGCCGGCCCCGGAGGCGTCGTCCGCCAGTCGCGCGGCCTTCTCGACCGATCCCTGCGAGAGTCGCGCGAGCGCCTCCGCCCGGGCCGGCTCAAGGTGGTGGCGCTCCACCAGGTAGGCGCTCACCTCGGTGTCGCTGAGCGAACGGAACTCGACGATCTGGCAGCGCGAGACGATCGTCGGGAGCACGCGCTCCAGCCTGTCGGTGACGAGGACGAAGACGACGTAGGAGGGCGGCTCCTCGATGCTCTTGAGCAGCTTGTTGGCCGACTGCGGGTTGAGGTACTCGACCTCGGGGATGACCCACACCCGGTGGGTCGCGGAGAACGGCTTGAGACTGAGGTCCGCGACCACCGGCTCGATCTGCTCCAGACGGTACACGTCACCCTCGCGCTCGAGCACGTGCAGGTCGGGGTGCACGCCATCGCGCGCACGCTCGCACTCGGGGCAGGCGCCGCAGTTGCCGCACCCGCTGACGAGCGCGGCGCCGAGCTCGCGCGCGAACGTGGTCTTGGCCAGGCCCTCGGGGCCGGCGAGCAGGTAGGCGTGGCTCAGTGTGCCGTCGTGGATGACGCGCTCGAAGAACGACTTGGCCTGCACCTGACCGGGGACCGCGTCGAACACGGCCGCCTCAGTCGCCGAGCCGCAGGCCGGCGCCGGCTACGGCCTCCAGGGCGGCCGCCTCGACGTCGGCGGCGACCAGCGCGACGTCGCGGAAGCCGTCGACGAGGCGGACGCGCTCGGGCCAGCGGCGCGCCAGCGCGGCGAAGCCGGCCGCCACGCGCTGCTGGAACTCGAGCCCCTCCGCCTCGATGCGGTCCGCGCGCTCCTCTCCCCCGCCGGCGCGCGCCAGCCCCACGACGGGGTCGACGTCGATGACGAGCGTGAGGTCGGGCAGCAGGCCCTGGAGAGCCGGCCCATTGACGGCCAGGACCTCGTCCACGCCGAGGCGACGGGCGAACCCCTGGTAGGCGAGAGACGAGTCGACGAAGCGGTCGAGGACCAGGACACGCCCCGCGGCCAGCTCCGGCAGCAGCACGGTCTGGACGAGCTCGGCGCGCGCGGCGGCATACAGCAGGGTCTCGGTCCACGGCGCCATCTGCGACGGGCCGTGGAGCAGCACGTCCCGGATGGCCTCGCCGGCAGGCGTTGCGCCGGGCTCGCGGATCACCGTGCCCGGCGCGGCGGCCGGCCCTATCGGCAGGCCGCAGGCGGCCAGTCGCTCGCAGAGCAGGGCCGCCTGGGTGCTCTTGCCGCACCCGTCGCAGCCCTCGAGCGTGATGAGGACGCCGCCCGATGACTCCGCGACGTCGGTCATCCGGCCTTCTTACGCGCCTTGTACTTCTCCTTGCTGGGGCAGTCGATGTCGATGCAGAGGACCCACGGACGCCCGCGGCCTCCGCCGCCGACGACCTTGATCTCCGGCCAGCCACACTCGGCGCACACCTTGCCCGTGGGCACGATGGTGCCGCGCTGCGGCAGCGGGAACGTCTGACCACAGCCGCGGCGCGGGCGCTCACCCTCGACCGTGGGCTGCTGGGGCTCCTCGCCCTCCTTGCCCACGCAGGCGGCGAACCGCTTGCCCGTCTTGCCGCGCAGGACGCGGAGCTGCCCGCCGCAGTTCTTGCAGACACCCAGGGTGAGATCCTCGCGGACGCCGCTCTTGATGCGGTCGCGGATGTCGGTGACGTGCGCGTCGAGCAGCTTCCAGGCCTGCTCGAGCATCACCTGGCTCTCGGAGACGACGTCCTCGCGGCGCAGTTCGCCCTCGCTGATGCGGTCCATATCGGCCTCCAGCCTGGCGCTCATCGCGCTGGACGAGATGTCGACCGGCGCCTGCTGCATGGCCGCGTCGAACGCGGCGATGAGCGCCATGCCCAGCTCGGTGGGCTCGACGGGGTTGTCGCGCACGTAGTTGCGGTCGTAGAGGTGCTGGATGATGTCGGCGCGGGTGGCCTTGGTGCCGAGCCCCAGCTCCTCCATCTTCTCGAGCAGGCGGCCCTGCCCGTAGCGGCCGGGCGGCTGCGTCTCCTTGGCCTCCGAGCGCAGGTCGAGCACCTTGAGCGTCTCGCCGGGCTCCAGCGGGGGCAGCGGGCGATCGCGCTTGGCGGCGTACTTCTCGTAGACCTCGAGGTAGCCCCGCGAGGCGACGCGACTGCCGTGCGCCACGAAGGGCTCGGTGCCCAGCTTGAGGTCCATGCGCTGGCCCTCGATGACCGCCGCCGGAAGAAGAGTGGCGAGGAAGCGACGGGCGACCAGGTCGTAGACCTTGGCCTGGTCGCCGCTCAGCTCCTTCTTGGGCGCGCCCACGGGGTAGATCGGCGGGTGGTCGGTGGTGCGCTTCTTGCCACGCGTGGGCGTCAGCTTGCCCTGGGCGGCGAGCCGGGCCGCCGTCTCGGCGACCGGCTGCCAGTGCGCAAGCTCCTGCAGGCTGCCGCGCAGGTCGAGCGACGGCGGGTACACGGTGTTGTCCGTGCGCGGGTAGCTGATGAGGCCATCGAGGTACAACGACTCGGCGGCACGCATGGCGCGCGCGGGCGTCATGCCCGCGCCGGAGGAGGCGCTCATGAGCGCCGTGGTGTTGAACGGCGCCGGCGGCTTGTCCTGGCGCGGCTTGGCCTCGTAGCCGGTGACCTCGGCGAGCTCCACGCCGGCGCCCTCGAAGGCGGCCTGCATGGCCTCCTCGGTATCGAAGCGGCCCTTGGCGTGCGCCACCTCGAACGGCTCGCCGTCGCGCTCGAGCGTCGCCTTGATCTCCCAGTACGGCACCGGGACGAAGGCCCGCCGCTCGAGCTCGCGGTCGACCACGAGGCGCAGGGTCGGAGACTGCACGCGGCCCACGGACAGGTAGTCGGAGCCGTAGCGGTACGACGCGAGCGACATGAAGCGGGTGAGCACCGCGCCCCAGATCAAGTCGATGTCCTGGCGCGAGTGCGCCGCCTCGGCGAGGTTGAAGTCGACGGTGGAGGGCTTGTCGAACGCAGCCTTGACCTCCTCCGGCGTGAGCGCCGAGTAGCGCACGCGGATGTGCCGGTCGACCACGGCCGCCGGCAGCATGGCCTTGATGTGCGGGTCGCCGTTGACCGGCTCGGGCGCCGGCGCCTTGGCGCGGGCCTCGGCGCCCTCTTTGGCGGCGCCCTTGACGCGCTTCTTCTCCGGCTTGTCGCCGGGGTTGCGCCGGAGCGCGTCGCCGCGCAGGATCTCGAGGGCCTCGTGGCCGATGAGCTCGCCCTCGCGGTCGTAGTCGGTGGCGATCACGACCTCGGTGGCGCCCTTGGCCACATTGCGCAGCGCGGCGACGGTGCCGGCCGCGCCGCCGTCCACGATCCAGGCCAGGTCCGGCTTCTCGATCATGTCGCCGAGGTACTTGAGGCTCCAGCGCTTGTACGTGTTGGGGAACACCGTCTCCATCACGTGGCCGCGAAGCCCGATGGCGACCGCGTCGTCGCCCCCGTACGTGAAGTGATAGGACTTCACCTTCTGGCGGCCGCGGCCGTGCTCCTTGATGGCGGGCTTGCCGCCGAGGATCTCGGCGATCTTCTTCGCTGCCGAGTCCTTCTCTGTGACGATGAGCTTCACTGCTACCTCATGGGGACGTGGGAGAGACGACCAAGACTGCGGGAGTTAATACCACCCCGCAAACCTGGGCGTCGAGAGTGACGTTGTGGACGGAGGCCGAGTCAGGCGAGCGCGGCCACGGCTTCTTCGCGCGTGGCGTGCATGGAGAACACCCGGTCGAGGCCGGTGACGCTGAGCACCCGCTCCACCGACCGCGTGGTGACCACGATGGTCATCGCCCCGCCGGCGCCGTGCACGCGGCGCACGCCGCCGATGAGCACGCCGAGGGCGGTGGAGTCGATGAAGGTCACGTCGCTGAGGTCGACCACGAGTCGCTTGACGCCTCCGTCCAGCAACTCGAGGAGGCTCTCCTTGAACTGCGGCGCCGTGAAGATGTCCACCTCGCCCGAGAGGACGACGACGCCGAAGTCGTCGTCGAGACGCTCGCTGGAGACGCTGAACATGTCGCTCATGAGACCGGACCCCTTACTTGGTCGGCGATGGAGAGGGCGTCGGCGTGGACTTCGGCGTGTTCTGCTTGATCCATGCCTTGACCTGGGCCGCGTCCTGAGAGGTCGGGTCCAGCTCCAGGTACTTGGTGAACGCGAGCAGCGCGGTGTTGGTATCGCCCGCGTTGATGGCCACCGTGGCCATGTCGAAATAGGACTGCGCGTCCTTGGGCGTGAGTGAGGTGATGTCGCCGTAGACGGCGGCCGCCGAGGCGTAGTCGTTGAGATAGAGGTACGTGGAGACCAGCGATTGCAGCACCTCAAGGCGCTGCTTCTTGACCGCGGATCCCTTCTGGGGGGCGAGGATGGTGTCGGCCTTCTTGTAGGCGACGATGGCCTTCTGCCAGTAGGTCTTCTGCGTGTTGGTGTCCTGCTGCTGGTTGGCCATCAGCACGTAGCTGTCGCCCAGCTTGGTCCAGGACGGGGTGTCCTGGGGATTGCTCGCGACGGCGGTCTGATACTGGGTGATGGTCTTCTGGAGCTCATCGACGGCGGAACTCGTCGAGTTGAGGAAGTCGCAGCCGTTGAGCACGCCGGAGTAGCCGACGACGAGGAACGCGGCCATGAGGAAGGCCATGAACCCGAACACGATCTTCTGCCAGAACTTGACCTTGCGGCGATCGAGCAGCACTTAGACGGTCTCCTCTCGGTGGACGACTGGTGTCTGCCACCAGCCGGAATCGGCGCCGCCGACCTCGACGGCGCCGGTGCGCACGCGGTCCTGCAACTTCTCGCGCACCCTCACGGCGGCGGCGCGGATGGCGTCCGCGTCGGCGCCGACGTGCACGCGGTCGCGATAGAGCTCGCGCCCGCCGACGACGGTGAGCGTGACATCGTCCTGGTTGGCGCCGTACACGAGCGCCGAATACGGGTCGGCGATAGGCGCGAAGTGAGAGCGCGAGACGTCGACGGCGATGAGGTCGGCGCATTTGCCCGCCTCAAGGCTGCCGACCTGGCCCTCGAGGCCCAGGGCCTCGGCGCCGCCCAGCGTGGCGATGCGGACGCACTTCTGTGCGTCGAGCACGGTCACGTCACGCTCCATGGCCCGGTGCAGGAACAGCATGGTGCGCATCTCGTCGAACATGTCCATGATGTTGCTCGACGCCGGGCTGTCGGTGCCGATGCCGACGCGCACGCCGGCGTGCAGCAGATCGGCCAACGGCGCGATGCCGCAGCCGAGCTTGGCGTTGCTCTTGGGGCAGTGCGCCACAGCGACGCCGTTGCCGCGCAGGATGCCGATATCGTCGCGCGTGAGGTTGACGCAGTGCACGGCCAGGAAGTCCTCGTGCAGCACGTTCCACTGCTGCAGGTACTTGATGGGCGTGACGCCGTAGGGCTGGATCAGCATGCGCTCCCAGCCCATCTTCTCGCGGTAGTCGTGGGCGAACTTGCCCGAGCCTGAGCGGATGTAGGTGAGCTCGTCCTTGCTCTCCGCGACGTGGCTCATGACCTTGAGGCCGTGCTCCTGCGCGAGCCGCGAGACGCGCTGGTACAGCAGGCTCGAGACCGTGTAGGGCGCGTGCGGGGCGAGCCCCACGTCGAACCCCTCGGGCGCGGCAGCCTGCGCCTCGGCGAGCCGCCGCTCCACGTCTGCCATGGTCTCTTCGAGCCGGGAGTCGTCGACGCCGAACACCTCGAGGTAGAGGCGGCCGCGCAGGCCTACGGCCCCGGCCGCCTCCAGCGTCACCGCGCCGTAGCTGGTGTCGGCGATGGTGGTGATGCCGGAGGAGACGGCCTCCACGGCGCCGAGGCGCGCGCTGACCAGGTACTCGTCCGGAGTGAGCGACGCCTTGACGTCGATGAGGCTGATGATCCAGTCGGCGAACTCGGCGTCGTCGAGGATGCCGCGGAACGACGTGTACTCGACGTGGCTGTGGCAGTTGACGAAGCCGGGCATGATGATGGACCGCCCAGTGTCGACGACCGCGGCGCCCGGGTGCTCGCCGATGAGCCGCGGTGCGGGACCGACGGCGAGGATCCTGCCGCCGGCCACGGCGACGCCGCCGTCCGGCAGGACGGGAGCGCTGACCGGGAGGACCCAGTCGCCGCGATAGATGGTGATGTCGTCGTCGGTGACGGTCACGTGGATGCCCACAGCAGGCGGGAGCCGAACGGCCCCCGACTCGTGGGAGTATAGGGGAGCCTCGAGCACAGTGGCAAACAGCGGTCTAATATAAACGCGAGACCAGCGAAGGGAGGGCCGCGGCGTGCAGCAGGAACAGGGACCGAGTATCTCCCCGGACGTCGTGCAGGGCGCCGTCTGGGACGCCGTGAAAGAAGTGCCCGGAGTCGCAGACCTCTACCGTACTCCCATGCAGAGCCTGGGCGAGCGGGTCCACCTGGAGCGGCACGGCCCCGTGCGCCTCGACAGGGACGAGGACGGGGCCGTGCTGGAGATCCACCTCGTGGCCGACGCCGGGGCCGATCTCGCCACCGTGGGCGAAGCGGCCGCCCGCGCCGGCGCCACTTACCTGGCGCGGGCCACCGGTACCCCCATCACCCGCGTCGAGGTGCACATCGACGACGTCGCCGACCCGTCCAAGTGAGGGCCATCGACCTCACCACCGGCAGCAGGGACATCCTGGCCCCCTGTTGCTCCACCTGCATCTGGTGGCTGGCCCGGCCGGGCGGGGCCGCGCCGGGCCTCAGGGCGGACTGGGAGCGTGAGGCCGAGGCGGAGGCGGGGTTCTTCGGCAAGGCGCTGGTGGACGGAGACGCGGTGATCGGCTGGATGCACGTGGCCGCCACCCGGCTGACGCCGCGGGCCAAGGTCCTGCCGGCCGGCCCCCCGCTCCCCGACGCCTACGTGCTCACGTGCGCCTACTTCTACGACGGGGAGTTCCTGCACGGCTTCCGCTTCCTGCTCCAGGAGATAGAGGCCGCGCTCAAGCACCGCCACGTGCGCGGCCTGGAGGCGTTCGGACTGCGCCACAGCCGCGACGACGACGCGTTTCGCGGGTACCTGCGTGAGCTCAATCTGTTCAACCCGGACGTGCTCGAGGGCGGCGGGTTCCGCCGCGTGCAGGAGAAGGGCGACGTGGCCCGCTTCCGCCTCGACCTCGCCGCCCTCATCGAGGCGCCGCGCAAGAGCGTCGCGTGGGAGCACCTGGAGGCGCCGGCCGGGGCGCAGCCCGTCTGAGAGCGCCGGCGCGGCGGGCCTTCGGGCCGCGGGGCCGCAAAGGCCGTAGGCCTAGCGGTACAGCCGCGGCAGCCGCTGCTTCCAGTCGTCGGGCACGACCGCCTCGAGGGCGTCGTCGAGCGTCACGATGCCGAGGAGGCGGCGCTCTTCGTCGACGACGGGGATGGCGAGCAGGTCGTACTTGGTCATGATTCGGCCCACCTCCTCTTCGTCCACGTCTGCCGTGATCTCCACGAGGTCGTCCTCCATGAACGTCTGGACCTCGTCGCCGGGCTCGGCCAGGACGAGGTCGCGGAGGCTCACCACGCCGACGAGCCGCTCCTCGGGAGCCACGATGTAGAGGTAGGTCATCATGTGCTGCTCGGGGCGCTCGCGGCGGATCCAGTCGAGCGCCTTGCCGGCGGTGGCCTCGCGCGGCAGCATCACGAAATCGGTGGTCATGAGCGACCCCGCCGTGTGCGCCGGATGGCTGGCGAGGGCACGAAGGTCCTGCTCGCGCTTGTCCGGCAGAAGCGCCAGCAGCTCCTGCGCCAGCGTGTCGGGAAGCTGCGCGAGCATGTCGGCCGCCTCGTCGGCCTCGATCCTCTCCAGCACCTCGGCGGCGCGCTCGACGGGCATCTCCTGGAGCGCCGCGCTGCGCAGGTCCTCTTCCATCTCCTGCAGCGTGTCGGCGGCCAGGCTGGCGTTGAGCGCGGCCAGCACCGCGGCGCGCTCGCGGGGCCCGACCTGGCCGACGATCTCGGCGATGTCGGCGGGGTGCAGTTCGGCCAGCTCGGCGAACGCCTCTACGAAGTTGAGCCGCGAGAGCCGCAGGGCGATGAGATTGACGTCCTCCCAGGGCACGAAGTCGCCGCTCTTCCTCGGCAGGCGGCGCGAGAGGAACCCCAGCCCGAAGCGCCGCACCAGGGCCGCGGAGCTCGCATCCACGCCGGACACCACCAGGTGGTCGTCTGCCGGCTCGAGCACGACGTCCTGCACGCGCACGAACGCCTTGCGCCGCATGTCGAGCACCTGGTTGTCGAGCAGCGCGTCGACCAGCGAGAGCTCGTCAGGGCGCAGCGACGCGGGCTTGACGGACTCCAGCGGGACGCCGAGGAGCAGGCGCTCCCCGTCGACGTCGACCTCGGCGACCTGCGCCCACGAGGCGGCCAGCAGCCCGTCGTCGCGGTCGATGAAGAACGCGGTGACGACGGGAGGGTCCTGCGTGGTCGTGGCTACCACGTCTCCGAGCTCGCCGACCTCCCGGCCGGTGACGTCGAGGACCTTGATGCCGTCGAGCTCGGAGAGGGCCAGGGATCCGGGGATCTCGTCCATGAGGGGGCGCACATCCTTTCGCGAACGGTGCCCGCCGAGGATACCTCAAGCGCCGCGGGCCCCGTCAATCAGACCCCCTGAGGAGACGTCCCAAACGATGGCGTTCGTAGCCCCTCCTCTGAGATATGCTCCTCGCGGTCAACCCCCCATCCATCGACCCCGAAGGAGGACGAGGTCTCAATGCAAGCTGTGGAAACCGGCTCGGAGAACGGTCTCGAGCGGTTCTTCAAGTTCAAGAAGTGGAACACGTCGCTCAAGCGCGACACCCTCGCAGGGGTCACGACATTCATCGTAATGTCCTACATCATCTTCGTGAACCCGAGCATCCTGGGTCTGGACGGCAAGGGGCTGCCGTTCGCCGCGGCGCTGACGTCGACCTGCCTGGTGGCCGGCATCATGACCATCCTCATGGGCCTGGTCACCAACCGCGCGTTCGCCATCGCCCCCGGCATGGGACTCAACGCGGTCGTGGCCTTCAGCCTCGTCGCCGGCCAGGGCCTCAGCTTCAAGAGCGCCATGGGCCTCATCGTGCTCGAGGGCGTCGCCATCACCATCCTCGTGCTCACCGGCTTCCGCGAGGCGATCTTCAAGGCCATCCCCCTGGAGCTGAAGAAGGCCATCGTCATCGGTATCGGCTTCTTCATCCTCTTCATCGGGCTCGTGGACGGCGGCATCGTCGTCGGCGGCGGCGGCACCGTCGTCTCCCTCGGCAGCTTCACCACCGTCCCCGTCGCCTGCACGCTCTTCGGCCTGGTGATCACCATCATCATGCTCACGCGCAAGTGGCGCGGCGCGATCATCCTCGGGATCCTCTTCACCACGATCCTCGCGATCATCCTGAACTACGCCTACGACAAGGCGCCGTTCGGCGAGACCACCGCGGTGATCCCGTCGCACGTGTTCGGCTGGCCGGACTTCAGCCTGGTGGGCCAGTTCGACTTCGGCGCCTTCAGCAAGCTCGGCGTGGCGGCCGCGATCCTCTGGATCTTCAGCCTCATGCTGAGCGACTTCTTCGACACCATGGGCACCCTCGTCGGCGTCGGTGGCCAGGCCGGCTACCTCGACGAAGACGGGGATCTGCCGCACGTCAACCGCCCGCTGCTCGTCGACTCCGTGGCGGCCATCGCCGGCGGCGCCGTGAGCGCCTCGTCGGCCACCACCTACATCGAGTCCGGCTCCGGGGTAGCCCAGGGGGGCAGGACGGGCTGGGTCGGAATAACGGTCGGCGTCCTCTTCCTGGCGGCCATGTTCATCTCGCCGATCGCCGGTATCGTGCCGGCCTCGGCGACGGCCCCCGCGCTCGTCATCGTCGGCTTCCTCATGATGGCCACGCTCACCAAGGGCGAGGACGAGGCGGAGCACGACAGCACCGAGCCCAAGGCGGCGATCGACTTCAGCAACCTCGCCTTCGGTATCCCGGCCGTGCTGATCATGACGATCATGCCGCTCACGTACAGCATCACCAACGGCATCGGCTTCGGCTTCATCGCCTACACGCTGATCCGCATCGTGCAGGGCAAGGCGCGCGACATCAGCTGGATGCTTTGGATCGCGACCGTGGGCTTCCTGATCTACTTCCTGGTGCCGCTGGCCCAGGCCAAGGGCTGGGTCTGAGCGGAGCGCCGCGAGGCCTCCTCAGACCGTCCACCTGAGAAGGGGCGGGCCGCCGCAGGGCAGCCCGCCCCTTCTGCTATCCTTGCCGCCACATGTCTGCGGCACTCCTCATCGTCGCGCTCGCGATCATCCTCATCTCGGCCGAACTCTTCACGAACGGCGTGGAGTGGTTCGGGCGCCGCTACGACCTCGGCGACGGCGCCGTGGGCAGCATCCTCGCGGCCGTGGGCACGGCCCTGCCCGAGACGCTCATCCCGATCGTCGCCATCCTGTTCACGGGCTCGACGGCGTCGGACGACATCGGCATCGGCGCCATCCTCGGGGCGCCGTTCATGCTGGCCACGATCGCGATGGTCGTCACGGCGGCGGCCGTCGTGATCTTCGCGTGGCGCAAGCGACGGTCGCTCGATGTCACCGTCAACGAGGGCGTCATGCGCCGCGACCTCAGCCACTTCCTCATCGCATACGGACTCGCCATCGCCTCGACGCTCGTGCACGTCCGCGCCCTTCACTACGCGCTGGCGGCCGGCCTCATGGTGTTCTACGCCTACTACGTGTGGGAGACCCTCAGGGCCGCGGGCGACCTCGGCGAAGACACCAAGCCGCTGTACTTCCACCGCTATCCCGGGGAGCCGCACACCTACCGCATCTACCTGCAGATCGGCGCGGCGCTGGTCGGCATCGTCCTCGGCGCCGAGATCTTCGTGCGTGAGATCGAGACGCTCAGCGCGACGCTCGGCGCCGCACCGCTCGTGGTCTCCCTGCTGATCACGCCGTTCGCCACGGAGTTGCCGGAGAAGTTCAACTCCGTGCTCTGGATCCGCCAGCGCAAGGACACGCTGGCGCTGGGCAACATCACCGGTGCGATGGTGTTCCAGAGTACCTTCCCGGTGTCCATCGGGCTCATCTTCACGTCCTGGCAGCTGACCGGCGACGCGCTGGTGGCCGGCCTGCTGGCGCTCGTGAGCGGCACGGTGTTCTACCTCACGCTGCGCATCCGGCACACGCTCACGTGGTGGTCGCTCGGCAGCGCCGGCTCCGTGTACTTCATCTACCTCGTGTACGTCTTCGCCGTCGCCGGCTGACTCACAGGTACGGCCCGTCGCCCAGTTCGATGTACACATGGACGACCGCGCCCTGTGATACGGCGTCGCTTCTGTGGAGCGTCGTCAGGACGCGATGACGAGGAGCACCGTGGAGCCCGCCGGCACGACGGTACCCGCGTCGGGTTTGATCTTCACGACCGTACCCGAGGGCTGGCCGGTGTTGGGCTTCTGCCGGTAGGCCACCTGGAGGCCGACTGCCGTGAGTTGCTGCTCGGCCGTCGAGGAATCCACGCCCAACATGTTAGGGACGGCGACGCCCGAAGTGGTGGGGCTGGTGGTCGGGGTGGGGCTCGGAGACGGCGACGGCGAGCCGCTGGAGACGACGATGCTGACAGTCGCGCCCTTGTCGACCTTCTTGTGGGCGGCCGGGACCTGGCTGATGACCTCTCCCGACGGCACGGTGGTACTCGTCTGCGGCGTCACCGTGCCGAGCGTGAGGCCCGCCGAGGTGATCGCGCTCGTCGCGGCGGATTGCGTCATGTTGCTCAGGTCGGGCACCGTGACCTGCGGCCTGCCGGTGCTGACCCAGTAGGAGACCGTGTCTCCGCGATTCAGCACCGTGTCCGGCGGCGGGTCCTGCCTGAACACCTCGCCCTGCGCGACCGATGAGCTCTTGCCCGTGTGCCGGTCGCCGGCGAGGTCGTTCTGCTTGAGCCAGGCGTCTACTTCCTTCTCGGTGTAGCCCTTGAAGTTCGGCAGTGGCGGCGCCTTCTGGCTGCCCTCGCTCACCCAGATGTCGACCGTGCCGCCCTCGCGCATCTTGGTGCCGCCGGTGGGCGCCTGACGGCTCACGAACCCGGCGGCCACGCGGTCGGAGTACTCCTCCCGGATGCCGGCCTTGAACCCGGCCTTCTCGACAGCGGCCACAGCGGCGGACTTGCTGAGGCCGACCACGCTCGGCACCGGCTTCTCGCTGCCGCTCATCGTCCACCACAGCGTGACGGCGACCGCGGCGATGATGGCCAGCAGCAGGATGATCAGGATGATCGGCCACTTGGACTTCTTGCGTCGCGGCGGCGGCGCCTGGTCGAGGACCGATGTCTGCATGGCGGTGTCCGCGCCCACCATGCCGGCGGTCATGACGCGGGTGCGCTCGCCGCCGGCGTCGAAGGCCGCGGCCTGCACCGGCCCGCCCTCGCGCGCAGAGCGCAGGTCGCGGCCGAACTCCGCGGCCGACTGGTACCTGTCCGCCGGGTCCTTGGCCATGGCCTTGAGCACGATCTGATTGAGCGAGTACGGCAGCCCGGGCACCAGCTCCGCTGGTTCGACCGGTACCTCGTTGACGTGCTTGAGCGCCACGGTGACGGCGCTGTCACCCTTGAACGGCACGGTGCCGGTGAGCATCTCGTACAGCACGACGCCGACAGAGTAGAGGTCCGAGCGCTCGTCGACCGGGTAGCCCTTGGCCTGCTCCGGCGCCAGGTACTGCGCCGTGCCCAGGATCGAGCCCGCCTCGGTGATGCCCGAGTCGCCGGCGCGGGCGATGCCGAAGTCCATGACCTTGGCCGTGCCGGCGGTGTCGATCATCACGTTCTGCGGCTTGATGTCGCGGTGGATGATGCCGCTGCGGTGGGCGAAGTCGATTGCCGCGAGCAGCTGCATGCCGACGAGGACCGCCTCGTTGCCGCTCAGGCGGCCGCGGCGGCGGATCAGGTCCTTGAGGGTCTCGCCCTCCACGTACTCCATGGCGATGAAGTACGTGCCGTCGACCTCGCCCCAGTCGTAGATACTGACCAGGTTCTGCTGGTTGAGGCCGGCGGCGGCCTTGGCCTCGCGGCGGAACCGCTCCACGAAGGTCGGGTCGTTGAGATACCGCTGCAGCAGCACCTTGATGGCGACCTTGCGGCCGAGCGTGAGGTCCTCGCACAGATAGACGTCGGCCATGCCGCCGCCGCCGAGCTTGCGCACCACGCGGTACCGGTCGCCGACCACCTGTCCTGGCTGGAACACGTCACTCACGTCCGTCTACCTCTCTTGTCCGTCGTGCGCTGAGCCCTGCATCCCGCACGCCGCTCAATAGCTCTTCCGTGCATTTGTCCTTCGTCCACTGTACGACCAGCGGCGCACGGTCCCTGCCTAGGGCAGGGCGGGCTGCGCCAGGGCCGTCTTCATCACGGCTGCGGCGAGCGGCGCCGCCGCCTCGCCGCCGGTCGACGTGGTGTTCTCGATGACGACGGCGATGCACACCTGCGGCTCCTGCGCCGGCGCGAAGCCGATGAACCACGCCAGGTTGGTGCCGTCACCCTTCTCCGCGGTGCCCGTCTTGCCGGCCACCTGGATGCCCTGCAGGGCCGCGTTCGTCGCGGTCCCGGCGTTGACGACGTTCTGCATCATCGTGTTCAGCTGGCTCGCGGTCGCAGCCTTGGTCGCCACGAGCCACTGCTCCGGCTGCGCCTTCTGCACCACGTGCCCGTCGGGCGCGACGATCTCCTGCAGGTAGTAGGGCTTCATGACTCGGCCGCCGTTGGCCACGCCGCCGGCCACGAGCGCCATCTGCAGCGGCGTGGCCAACATGCTCTCCTGTCCGCACGCCGCCCAGGCGACGTCCAGCGGGTTCATGAACGCCGTGGGCGGCAGCAGCCTGCCCTTGCGGTACCGGCCGCTGGGCACGACCTCGCCGGCCGGCAGCGGGAGCGGCGGCGTCTGGTAGAAGCCGTACTTCTGGGCGCCCGCGACGAGCCGCCTCTTCGCCAGCAGGTTGCCGACCTTGGCGAACGTCGTGTTGATCGAGTACGTCATCGCCTCTGTGAACGTGTTGGCCCCATAGACCTCGCCGCCGTAGTTGGTGACCTTGCCGCCGAACACCACGTAGGTACCGGTGTCGACGAACGGCGTGTCCGGCGTGACCTTGCCCGTGTCCAGAGCGGCCGACCCGGTCACGACCTTGAACGACGACCCGGGCACGTACAGCCCCTGCGTCGGCCGGTTGAGCAGCGGCGCGGCGGTGTCCTTGCTGAGACGCGCCCACTGGGCCTCGAGGTTCGCGGGGTCGTAGGTGGGAGCCGAGGCCGAGGCTATGAGGGCGCCCGTCTTCGGATCCAGCACCACGATGGCGCCCTTCTTGCCCTGGAGTTCCTGCTGCGCCACCTTCTGCACGCCCGGGACGAGCGTGAGCTTGGCGTCGGCGCCCTGGGGCCGGCGCCCGAGCAGCTTGTCGACCCAGTTCTGCACCCCGAGGTCCGTGGACTGGCCGGTGAGCTCGTCGTTGAGCTGCGCCTCGATGCCGCTCCGGCCGTAGGTCACCGAGTCGTAGCCGATGAGCTGCGGCGCGATGGTGCCGCTGGGGTAGTCGCGGTAGTAGTAGCCGGACTTGCGCTCCGTGCCGGCGATGACCGAGCCGTCGTACCCCAGGATGTCGCCGCGCTTGATCTTCATCTCCTCGGCGATGCCGCGCTTGTTCTCCGGACGGTCCTGGAACCACTGCGCGCGCACCACCATGATCCACGTGAGGTTGGCGATGAGCGCCACGAACAGCACCACGGTGACGATGAAGACTCTGGACATGGCCTTGTTCACGCCGTCACCCCCCCATCTCCGCCAGCTTGCGGCGTTCGAGGTCCGTGCCGCCGCGGATGATATTGGTGCGGTTGCTCACCATGAGCAGGAGCGCGACCAGCACGAGGTTGGCCGTGACGGAGCTGCCGCCGTAGCTGACGAACGGCAGCGTGACGCCGGTGAGCGGGATGAGGCGCGTGATGCCGCCGATGATGATGAAGGTCTGCAGCGCGAACGCCGTGGCCAGGCCGGCGGCGAGCAGCTTGGAGAAGCCGTCCGGCGCGTACACGGCGATGCGGAAGCCGCGCCAGGCGAAGAGCATGAACACCAGGATGATGCCGGCGGCGCCGATGAGCCCCATCTCGTTGGCCACGGCGGCGAAGATGAAGTCGGTCTGCAACTCGGGCACCACCGGCGTGTGGTTCGGGAACAGCAGGTAGCCCCGCCCGAACCCGGCGCCGGCGATGCCGCCGTCGGCGATGGTGAACAGCGACTGGAGCAGCTGGTAACCGCTGCCCAGCGGGTCCTTCCAGGGGTCCAGCCAGATCGCGAACCGTTCGTGGACGTGGGGCACGAGGTAGACGGCGATGACGCCGGCGACGGCAAACATGCCCGCGCCGGTGACCACGTACACGATGCGCGCCGTGGCCATGTACATGAGCGCGATGAAGATCGACATGAACAGCAGCGCCATGCCGAAGTCCTTCATGAACACCAGCATCGCCAGAGACAGCACCCACATGATGAGCAGCGGCCCGAGGTACTTGGGCGCCGGGAAGGGTACGCCGAGCACGTGTCTGTCGGGCACCGACAGCAGCACCTTCTTGTCGTCCAGGTAGCCCGCCAGGAAGACCACGATGGCCAGCTTGGCGAACTCCGACGGCTGGATGCTGAAGCCGAACGCGTGGATCCAGAGCTTGGAGCCGTTGATGGTCGTGCCCAGCACGATGGTGATGATGAGCAGCGCGAGACCGACGGCGCCGATGAGGTACCGGTAGTGGTCGAGCTTCATGTGGTCGCGCACGATGAGCACCGTGATGATGAACAGTCCGGCGCCGACCATGAGCCACTGCCCCTGCGTGAGCGCCAGCGAGGGCTTGATGCGGAAGATCTCGGTGAGGCCGATGGCGGCCAGCAGCGCGGTGATGGGCAGAAGGAACGGGTCGGCCTGCGGCAGGAAGACGCGCTCGACCACGTGCAGCAGCAGGAAGATGCCGACGAACACCAGGCCGTAGATGATGGACACGCGGTTGATCTCGCGGAAGCGGCCGGCGTAGACCGACACGTAGGCCATGGTGCTGACCGCGCCGGCCAGCACGAGGAACACCAGCTCGAGGTTCCTCCTGCTCACCTGAACATCCCGAGCATGGTGCCGAGGTCGAGCGCCTCCTGCTTGTCGCGCAGCTTCTGCTGGTCGACGAGCGTCCGCGCCGCCGGCGAGAGCGCGTCGTAGTCGACGAAGCTGCGCCGGTACACGGCGTGCAGCGGGAGCGGGCCGACCGTGGCCGGCACGCCGCTGAAGATGGTGAGCGTGCCGTCGTCGACGCCGACGTAGAAGACGGTGCTGAGGTAGAATGCGCCGGCCGCGAGCGCCACGGCGAGCAGCGCCAGCACCACGGCGACGATCCACAGCCGGCGCAGGGAGCGCTTGCGCGCGCCGTCGGCCTGCGAGTCGGGCGCCGGCATGCCTTCGTCCTCGGCGGGCAGGGCCGCCGCCTGGGCGGCGAGCTCGTCGGCCGCGTCGTCGTCGTCCGGCTCTCGCGGCGGAGGACCGTCGATGACGAACGGGAGCTCCCCGGTGGCCACGTCGGCCTCCGGGTCGGCCGGCTGCACAAGCGTGGTCTCCTCAGAGGTGTCGCCGGGGGCCGCGTGCGCGCCCTCGTCTACATGCACGACCACGGCGGTGATGTTGTCCGGCCCGCCCTGTTTGCGGGCCTCGAGGATGAGCCGCTCCGCAGATGCCTGCGGGTCGCTGCGCGTGAGCGCCACCTTTATCGCCTCGGCGGACACCGGCCCGCTCAGGCCGTCGCTGCAGAGCAGCAGCACGTCGCCGGGCAGGAGGTCCTGCGTGAACTCGTCGATGCGCGCCCGGGGCTCCGTGCCCAAGGCGCGGCTGAGGATGCTGCGGTGGGGGTGCACGGCCGCCTCTTCGAGCGTCAGGCGGCCGTCGCGCACCATCTCGCCTACGAGCGAGTGGTCGTCGCTCACCTGGCTCAGCTCGCCGTCGCGAAGCAGGTAGGCGCGGCTGTCGCCGATGTGCGCGAACCGCGCCGTTGCACCGTCGAGCACGAACGCGGTGAGCGTGGTGCCCATGCCGGTCTGCTCGATGTTGTCGTGGGCGCGCTGGTAGACCGCCGCGTTGGCGGCTTCGGCGGCGGCCAGGATCGGCGTGCCCTTGGCGACCTCCGCGGCCAGCGTCTCCGCCGCCAGGCCACTGGCCACCTCGCCGGCGTTGGCGCCGCCCATGCCGTCGCAGACGGCGTACAGCGGCGGCTCGACGACGTACGTGTCCTCGTTGGCCTTGCGGTGGAGCCCGATATCGCTGAGGGCGCCGTGTCTGGCGACGAGCGTCACCGGGCGCTCACTCCTCGTAGCGGAACGTGGTCTCGCCTATGCGCAGCCGGCTGTCCATCTTCAGCTGCGCGTCCGTCACTTGCTTCTCGTTGACGAAGGTCCCGTTGGTGCTGCCGAGATCCTCGACGTAGTAGAACTGGCCGCGCGGGACCAGCCGGGCGTGCGTGCTGGAGACGAACTGTTCGTCCAGCACGATGTCGCTGGTGGCGGCGCGGCCGACGTTGATCCACCCCTCCAGCGGGAAGACCACGCCGGGCGGGATGATCGGGCTCTCCTGGACGACGAGCCGCGGGTTGATGTGCGCCGAGAAGTCCATCTTCTCGCCGGCGATGGTGCGCTCGATGAGACGGTCCTCACGGCGCTGGTCGCGCTCGGCCGGCGTGAACGTAGGCGGCAGCCGGTCGCCGGCCGGGAGCACGACGTCGGGCGCCGTCGCGGACGGGGTGGCAGCACCGCCACCGCGCACGCTGCGCACCGCCGTCTTCACGACCTGCCAGATGAACAGGTAGAGCAGGACGAGGATGCCGATCTTGAGGACGAGCAGGACGATGTCGATCATGCGATTCCCCCGCGCCGCGTGCCCGGAGGTCGCGCCGGCGCCGTGGTCACCGGGGCCTCCCGATCAGGGCTGCCTCTCGAACAGGAGCTCCGTGGTGCCGAGCTCGATGCGGTCGCCGTGCTGCAGCACGACCTGCTTGACGTCGCGCCGGTTGACGCGGCAACCGTTGGTGGAGCCGAGGTCGATGAGCATGAAGCCGTCGTCCTGGCGGCGGATCTCGGCGTGCTGACGCGACACGTTGGGGTCGGTGAGCACGATGTCGCAGCGCCGGCTGCGGCCGATGACGGTGACCGGCTCGGTGAGCTGGTAGTCGCCCTGGCGGCCGCGCAGCACCCCGCGTGCCGAGGACGCGCGCGCCGCAGGAGCCGCGGCGGGCTCGGGCGCCGGATCCTGGTAGAGCACGGTCTGGTCGATCATGCCGCCGGGTGCGGCAGCGGCCGCCGGCGGCACCACGGCGGCCGGAGGAGCGGCGAGGCCGGCGTCGGGAGCCTCCAAGGGGGCGCTCATGGTGCGCGTGGCGATGCCGAACTCGCCCACGCGCAGGTCGTCGTCCTTGTGCAGTTCGATGCGCGGCGGCGCGACGAGGGTCCAGCCCTCGCGCCGTGCGAACGCGGTGACGTAGTTGGAGAAGCTCTTGCTTGAGCGAGTCCTCGAAGGAGGCCAGGTGTTCGAAGTCCGCCTTGCCGAGGTACACGTCGAACTCGTTGGGCACGTAGACGCTGGAGACGCCGACCGTCTTGTGGTCGCCCATCTCCTTGGCCAGCTTGTGCGCCAGCTCCACGGGTTGCACGCTCGACTTGAACGCGCGACCGAACGCGCCTTCAACGGCCCCCTCGAGCTTGTTGTTCGCCTTCTTGAAGATTCCCATCGAAGCCTTCCTCCGGTGCTTCTCCGGTGGTCAGGACCAGCGGCAAGAGTATCACGGCGGCCGGCAGGGCCACACTCCAGACGAGCGGCCACAGGTCCGCCGGATAGTGCCATACGAGCGCGGGCACGATGCGGTACACGCAGAAGACCGCGGCGAACGACAGCGACCAGATCCACAGGCGCAGTTCGAGCCTGCGGCGCGTGAGCGCGTAGGCAAGCGCCGCGGCCAACCCCGCCCAGACCAGCTCCTGCAGCAGGGTCGGCGCCGCGAGCACGTGCGCGAGCACGCGGCCGGCGGCGCTGAACGGGTCGCCGGCCGCCACCACCTCGTCCGCCACCGGCCAGCGCGGCTGCTCGAAGGTGAAGGGCCCGCGCTCTGCGTGCATGAGCAGCAGGAAGACGATTGTGCCTGCGCCGGCCCAGGCGGCGGTGAGGGGGCCGCGCAGGCGGCCCAGCAGCGCCGCTGCCGCCGGCGCCAGCAGCGTGAGGTAGGCCGGCGTGAGCAGCAGCGCGAACGCCGGCCACAGCGCCGTGATGGGCCGTGCGCGCGCGACCAAAAAGAGCGCCACGGCGAACACCAGGTAGGCGACGCCGACGCTGAGCGAGACGTTGAAGAGCGGGAAGGCGAGTGAGCCCAGCAGGAAGGCGAGGCCGGCCTCGGGCACGACCGCCCAGATGGCGGCGCTCAACGCGAGGAGCGGCAGCGTCCAGCTCTGCGGGTAGGCGGGCAGCGAGCGGAGGACGACGGCGCAGGTCACCGTGGCCAGCGCCGCGCCACCCGCGCGCTCGGCGAGCTCGGCGCCGCGGCCGAGCGGGCGCATCAGGCGGCGCGCCCGCCGCAGCCCACGCGACTGCAGCTGGCCACTGCGCAGGAGGTCGTCAAAGGCGTCGCTGAGGTAGGCGGGCGTGGGCCGCTCGGCCGGACGCGGCGCGCAGGCCGCGTCGACGAGCGTGATGAGGTCGTCCGGCAGGTCCGGGCGCAGGTCGGCGAGCGACGGCAGCCGCGCGGCGGCCACGTTGCTCAGCGTCTCCGCCGGGGTGTCCCCGCGCAGCGGGTGGGCCCCGGCCAGCAGCTCGAACAGCACCATGCCGGCGCTGTAGACGTCGCTCGCCGGCTGTACGCGCTTGCCCTGCGCCTGCTCCGGCGACATGTACGCGATCGTGCCGATCACGTCGCCGTCGCCGGTCAGCGTGTCGGAGTCCATGAGGTGGGCGATGCCGAAGTCCATGACCTTGACGTGGCCGTCGTCGCCCAGCATGACGTTCTGCGGCTTGACGTCGCGGTGGATGATGCCCTGGCTGTGCGCGTAGGCGAGGGCGTCGAGGAGCTCGACCCCGATGGCGACCACGTCCCCGTCATGGAGCCGCTCACCGAGCTTGTCGAGCGACTCGCCGCGCACCAACTCCCAGACCAGCACGCTGCCCTTGTCGTCCGAGAACCAGTCGTAGAGGGCGACGATGTTGGGGTGGTCGAGCGCCGCGGCCGCCTCCGCCTCGCGGACGATGCGCGCCGTCAGCGCCTTCTCGTCGGGGACGATCTTCAGCGCGACAGGCTCCTCATACGTGACGTCGTAGGCCTCGTAGACCACGGCGAACGCGCCCGCGCCGATCTTGCCGACCAGCTGATAGCGGTCGCGCCAGTCTGCGTAATAGGGTGCGGGATTCTGCGCGGCGACGGGCATCCGGAGCTCGCTCGTTCGGAGGGTTTCCCGCTTATTCGGTGTGGTACAATGCCTTCCCTGTCAGAGCCTGTGGGCGAGTGGCGGAATTGGCAGACGCGCTAGGTTCAGGGTCTAGTGAGCTTACGCTCGTGGGGGTTCAAGTCCCCCCTCGCCCACCACACCACCTGTGAACGGGGGTCCACGGGGTGGATTTCTTCGACGACGAGACCAGTCGCGCGCCAGCTGATGCAGCGGGCCCGCCCGCCTCTCCGTCCCGCCGCCGACCCCCGGACCGCCGCCGCACCCGCATCCAGCGGCTGGCCATCGCCGCGGTCATCGCCTTCCTCGTCGTCTTCGGCCTCGCCTGGTGGGCACGCAGCTGCCAGCACAACCGCAAGGTCGGCACCTACGTGACCTACTTCCAGGGCGTGACCACCGACATCAACGATTCCACCGCGCTCGGCAAACAGGTCTCGTCGATCATGTACAACCCTGCCAAGCTGTCCCAAAACGAGCTCATCGACAAGCTCGGGCAGCTGGCCGCCCAGCAGGACGAGATCGCCGTACGTGCCGCGCGACTCTCACCGCCGTCCACACTGGAGCAGGAGCAGGCGCACTTCGCCGCCGGCATGAAGGTCCGTGCCAAGGGCTTCAGCCTGCTGCGCACCGCCTTGCTGGGCGCGCTGGCCAACAAGAAGATCAGCGCGTACACCATCGCCGCGTTCGACGGGTACTTCAGCGGTCCGGACGCGTACTACAAGCAGTTCGTCTACACGCCGTCGCGCGAGATCATGGCCAAGGACGGCGTGACCGGCGTGGCCGTGCCGACGTCCACCTACTACCTCACGTGGAAGGCGCTCGACCCTGTACGTGTGCAGCAGGCGCTCGACAGCGTCGGCAAGTCCACCAAGCTCACCGGCATCCACGGCGTCGGGCTCATCAGCGTCACCGCCAAGACCAGTGGTGGTGACGTCAAGCTCGTCAAGGACAAGACCAACAATGTGCCGGCGTCCGCCGATCTCGGCTTCGTCTGCGAGGTGCAGAACCAGGGCACGGTGACCGAGCACGACGTCACGGTCACCGCCACGCTCACCGTCCCCGGCGGCGGCCCCCTGAAGCAGCAGGGCACCATCGCCGTCATCGAGCCGACCAAGATGCAGACGGTCACCATCACCGACTTCCTCATCCCGGAGACGGCGCTCAGCAAGGAAGTCACGCTCAAGGTCACCGCCGGCCCGGTCAGGGGCGAACACGTGCTCACCAACAACACGATGAGCTTCAAGCTGCTCCTGCAGCTACAGTAGACGCAGTATGCAGACCTTGAAGGACATCGCCCCCTACGTGGCCGTCGGGGCGGCGGCCCTCTCGCTCGTCCTGCTGATCCTGGTGGTCGTGCTCATGACGCGCGTGACCCGCCTGCGCCACGCGCAGACGGTCGTGCTCGGGCACCACGAGCAGCGCGACATCGTGGCGCACACCGAGGACCTCGACGACCAGGTGCGCAACCTCCGCGGGGCCGTCGAGATCCTCACCGACCAACTCGACGAGCAGAAGGTGCACCTCGAGCACGCGCTCACGCGGCGGGCGATCGTGCGCTACGACGCCTTCCGAGACGCCGGCGGCGAGCAGAGCGCCTCGTTCGCGCTGCTCGACGACCACAGGTCCGGCGTCGTCTTCAGCGCCATCGCCGCGCGCGACTTCGCGCGCATCTACGTCAAGCACGTCACCGACGGGGTGGCCGACCGCGACCTCTCACCGGAGGAGGTCCAGGCCCTGCAGCTCGCGGTACCCAGTCCACTGGCCGCCGGCGAGGAGGGTCCCAAGGCCAGGCGGGCGCCGCTGCCCGAGGCCAAGCCGCCCGCCGGAATGGCTCCCGAAGCGCCGGACGAGCAAGCCGGCGACGCAGCGGCCCCAGAAGAGCCGGCGCCCGCACCCGGGCGCTCCGCCGCCGCGGCGTTCGAGGCGCTCGGCGACGCCGTAGCCCCGGGCGCCGACCCGGACCTCACGCTCGCCGACGACTTCACCTGGGAGCCGCCGTCGCAGGACCCTCAGGGCGACTCGCGGCGCTAGCCGCCGGCGTCCGTCACCTGGCGCCCGGCCCGGCGCCGTCTCGTCGCTCGCGAGCCTCGTCGACGATCCCCGACTCCGTCATCTGTTCTGACCCTCCGGAGGAGCAGAACCGCGTGGTCTGATAGCCTATCGGGTACGAGCTGACCGTCGACCAGGAGGACACGGGGGCGTGGCTAAGGGCAGCGACAAGGTCGCCTTCCTCGGACCGGAGGGCACGTTCACCGAAGAGGCGCTTCTCGCCAACATGCCGGTCGAGCTGCACCCCTTCCCCTACCCCTCCATCCCCGACGTCCTGCGCGCCGTGCAGGCCGGAGAAGTCCCGCTGGGCATCGTGGCCATCGAGAACGCGCTCGAGGGCTCGGTGCCGGTCACCATGGACAGCCTCGTCTGGAGCTTCGACGACCTGCACATCGTGCGCGAGATCACGCATCCCGTGCACCAGATGCTGATCACGAAGGCCGAGATCCCCTTGGACCAGATCACCAAGGTCATCAGCATCCCCCACGCCTACGGGCAGTGCCGCGAGTTCATGCGCAAGAACCTCGGCAACGTGGAGCACGAGGCCACCGACTCCACCGCCGAGGCCGTGCGCCGGGTGAGCCGCGTCGACCGGCCGTGGGCGGCCGTGGGCACGCGGCTGGCCGCCGACATGTACGAGTGCCACATCGCCGCCGAGGACATCGAGGATGCCCAGGAAAACGCCACGCGCTTCGTCTTCGTGGCGCGCCAGCCGGCGCCGCAGGACCTCGACGAGCCCTACAAGACCAGCCTCGTGTGCGGTATCGACCAGGACGAGCCCGGCAGCCTGCTGCTCATCCTGAGCGAGTTCGCCTACCGGCACGTCAACCTCACCAAGGTGGAGTCGCGGCCGTCCAAGCGGGCGCTGGGGCACTACGTGTTCATCATCGACGTCGAGGGCAGCGCGGAGAGCCCGTCGGTGGCCCTCGCCGTCAAGTGCCTGGCCTGCAAGCTGCCGTGGATCAAGATCCTGGGGTCATACCCGGCATGAGCGAGCTCGCCGACACCGCGCCGGGGCCGGCCGGGCCGGCCGCCGATGGGTCGCAGAGCGCCGCCCCCGCCAGTACGGCGATCCGTCTGCAGGACACGTCTTCCGGAGGTGCACATGCAGCGCATCAAGTGTGAGATCCGCGCAGCGGACAAGGATGACTACGGGATGCTGGTGCTCCTCTCGGAAGAGACCCTGCACCCCCTTGCCGAGTACTCCGGCCACCCGGAGCGGTACCACTCCGGCGACGTCGTGGGCCTGCTGGGCCGCGCCGACGTCTTCGTCGCGCAGTGCGGCGACGAGACCGGCGGATTCGTCGCCGTCGAGACCGAGGAGGACGCCTGCGCGGTGCGCTGCATCTGCGTGAACCCCGGGTTCGAGGCCCAGGGCGTGGCCAACCAGCTGCTCGACTGGGTCGAGGGGCTGGCCATCGAGCGGCGGCTCACGCGGGTGGTCGCGCTCGTACCCCGGTCCGACATGCCGTCGTTGCACCTGTACCGCGGCCACGGCTTCGCGAGCCGCGACGACGCGGCCGACATGCTGGCGCTCGAGAAGCGCCTGCCGGAGCAGGGCTGAGGTCCCGTATGCACGTCTGGCTCATAGCCGTCCCCTACGACCTGGGCCGCGCCGACGTGGGCAGCGGGCGCGGCCCCGCCGCCTACCTCAAGGCCGGGGCCGCAGAGTTGCTGCGTGCCCGCGGCCACGAGGTCGACGTGGTCACCGTCAAGCGCGAGCGCCCGTTCGCGGACGAGCTCGACGCGGTCCTGGACGTCGACCGCGCCCTGGCCACGGCGGTGGAGGACGCCCTGTTCGCCGACGCGCTGCCGGTCGTCGTGGCCGGCAACTGCAACGCGACCCTCGGGGTGCAGGCCGGCCTGCAGCGCGGAGGCGCCATCGACGCCGGCCTCGTCTGGCTGGACGCCCACGGAGACTTCAACACCCCGGCGACCACCGAGACGGGCTACCTGGACGGCATGCCGCTCGCCATGGTGTGCGGGCGCGCCTACCGCGAAGCCGTTGAACTGCAGCTCGACGCCGAGCCGCTGCCCGAGGCGGCGGTCCTGCACGCCGGCGGCCGCGACTTCGACCGCGAGGAGCGCGCCTCGCTGCTGGACTCCGCCGTGCGCGTCGTCGACGGCGGCGAACTGCGCGAGAAGGGGCCGGCGGAGGCGATGGTCCCGGCGCTCGACGCCCTCGCGAGGGAGCGCCGGGAGTTCTGGGGCCTCGACGCGGACGAGGCGCCGCCGGCGCACCTGCACGTCGACCTCGACGTGCTGGACCCGGCGGCCGCCCCCGGCGTCACGTTCCCCTCGCCGCACGGGCTCTCGGCGGCGCAGCTGCTCGAGAGCATCGACCTCGTGCGCGAACGCTTCCAGCTCGTCGCCGTCACGGTGACGTCGTTCACACCGGCGCGGGATGAGTCCGGCACCACCCTGGCGGCCGGCCTCGCCGTCCTCCAGCGCGTCACCGCGGAGCACGCCCTGCGGTCGTGAGCGCGGCGCTGCGCGGCGCCGGCTGCGGCATGCTCGTGGTCGAGCGCACGCTGCCGCGACCTACGCGAAGGCGGCGGGACGTGGGCCTGGTCTGCTACTGCACGCGGGCGCTCAGCCGGCTGACGACCACGCCGCCGCCCGACCTCAGGCCCTGTGGCTCAGTGATAGATGTACAGCGTCTCGCCGACGAACGACTGGTCGTACATCCAGTAGCAGCGTCATTTCATTGCAGGAACTTTAATACTGCGCCCGCGCTCCACACGATCTATCGCCATGACGTGCATACCGCTCGTGGTCTCGCTCCTGTCCCTCTGCGCCTACAATATCTACACGTTCGACAATGTCGCGGGAGCTTACAGCCGAGGCTCCATGGAAATTAGTGCGACCTCGGCGAAGGTACTTCTCGGGTTGCTCGTCGATCAGAATCAGGGAATGCTGATCCAAAACCCCATCTTCTTGATTGGCGCATTCTTCTTTCCAGCTTTCATCCGCCTTGACTGGCGAGTTGGCCTCATTGTTCTTGCCGTTTTTGCGGCCCTGCTCGTTCCCAATGCGCTTCATATCAATTGGTACGGCGGATATTCATTCTCGGGAAGATTTCAGTGGGCGGCGGCGGCAGTCTTCGTCATTCCTACAATTTTTGGCTTGATACAGCTTTTCCGGCTGTCAGAGATCGCGTTTGTATCTGTTGTCGTAGCTGGAGCGTGGTTTCAATTCTGGCTGTATCTGCACTACCGGGGGCAGTTGATTTATAACCGCTATGCCGCAGCCTCGATCGAGGAGTACGTCATATTTTTTCGCAAGCTCGGTAAATTCATGCCCGTTCTGTCTCCGAACTTGCCTTTCTCGTTCCTGCCCAACTATGTATTTGCGATCGCGCTCATCCTGCTTCTCGGACTTGGTGTGCGTTACGCATTCAGACCGACGCCTCAGCAATCCAGGATACGGACTGACGTGCCGTTGACGTCCTGACTATTTTTCCGGGCGAACCCGGCAACCTCGGAAGGATTGCGTTTTGATCCACGCCGCAATCATCGCTAGAATTGAAGCTGGTAGTGGCCCATGATGGAGCAAACGGAGACACGGGTGGCCAGCACGATCAAAT
>CAVOMB010000104.1:0-62833 GCA_963696935.1 uncultured Thermoleophilia bacterium
GTTATGTTCGTCTACTGGCTCGGTTCGTACTCCCGGACGACCAGTCCTTCTGGATCGACACGCCGGAGGGCCTGTGGGTCATCCTGGGCTGCGCGCATGCCGGAGTACTGGCGACGCTCGAGCACATCGACACCCTCACCGGCGGACGGCCGCTGTCCAGACTCATCGGCGGCACCCATCTCACGGTGGCGACCAGCGACCGCGTGGCGCTGGTCGCCGCGGACCTCGAGCGGCGGGCGCCCGCCGTGCTGGCTCCCTGCCACTGCACGGGCCGGCTGGCCCACGCCCGCCTCAAGCGGACGTTCCCCGGCGCCATACTGCCCGTCGGCAGCGGCGCCGTGGTCGAGTGACCTTGCAGACGACGCCACCGGAGCGGGCCAGCAGTCAGGCGCGTTCGGGGCGGATCAACCGCCGCCCGGCCAGCTTCGCCGCGGTCCTCATCGCGCTCGCCATCATCTTCGCCCTCGCCTGGATGTTCTTCGTGCGCTCGGGCTCGAGCGTGCCGACGCCGGAGACGAGCGGCATCAAGGGAACGTACTCGTGGCAGCCGGCCGCCGACGCCGTGGTCCAGAAGGGCGCCTTCAGCGCGGTGAGCGCCGGGAACGCGGGCGGGTCGACCCGGACGCAGGCGGCGACCAGTCCCGGTGCGATCGCGCCCACGTCGGCGTATGAGGCGGCGACGCGGACGGAGACCACCTACACGGGCGAAGGGATCGGGATGCTCGAGCGTGTCGTCGGCGCCTGGCCGCCGGTCTGGCTGGTCGCCACGCGCAGCCCTCTCGACTATCAGGGACTGTCGGCCATCGTGCGCGCGGCGGTCGAGGACGGCGACCAGTCGGTGGGCATCAAGCTGCTGAAACAGGGTGACCGCACCGTCTGGCGGGCGGCCATGCGCATGGACGGCAAGGTGATCGACGTCGTCGTGGACCAGCAGACGGGCATCGTCACCTGGTACAGCGCCGGCGAACAGACGTTCACCGCCAGCGTGGACTGGGCGTCGCCGCCGCCGGCCGGCACGACCTACTCCGTCGACGCGCCGGCCGGGACGCCGATGAAGACCGAGACGCCGGACGGGTACGCGTACGCGGCGTCGCCGGGCCAGGCGGGCAGGACCGCCGGCTACGCCCCGCTGGTCTCGGACCTGGCGCCTGACGGCTACGGCCTCAAGGCGGTAGCGACAACCACCGACGGCTACCGCCCCCTGGACTGGCTCCACGTCGGGCCGAGCGCCCCTCCGACGATGACCCCTCTGCCCGTCGTGCTCCAGCTGTACACACGTGGCCTCAGCTGGTTCACCGTCGAACAGGTCAAGTCAAAGGCGATGAAGACGCTCGCCCCTGGCCTCGACGAACTGCTCGCGAACGTCAAGGACACGCAGCTCTCCTACCAGGAGACGACGCTGCAGTACGGCGCCTTCAAGGGCAGGGCGGCCTCGACCTGGTACCAGGACTCGGGGCCGTCGCTGTACGTGACGGGGTCGCGCCGGGCCGTGTTCGTCACCGGCGCGCTCACCCGTCAGGAGCTGATCGCCTGTGCCGAGGGCCTGAAGCCGGCGCCGGCGGCGAAGTAGGCGGTCTGGCCGGCGGACGTCCGGTCGTCGCGGGCCGCGGCCGGGCGCGCGGCGGACCGCTGCCGCAGGTCAGCCCAGCAGCCCGTCGATGATGAGGTCGGTCGCCGCGTCCTCGTCGAGCCCGCGGCTCATCAGCGTCTGCAACTGCTTGCTGTCCACGCTGCCGATCGCCGCCTCGTGCGTCACGTGCGCCAGCGGATGGTTCACCTCGACCACCGGCACCGCCTTGGCCACCGCGTTCCCCTGCACGACTTCCTTGCAGTCCACGTGACCGCGCGCGTGCGGCGCGCTCGCAGTGAGGGTGTTGTAGATCTCCGCGTGGGCGTCGTCACGCAGCGCCAGGTGCGACTGCAGTACGGCCGTCGCGCTCTCTCCGTTGAGGTGGCCCGTCTCGTTGATGCGGATCTGGTCGTGCCCGCGGCCGATGATGCGTGTGATCATGTCGAGGGTGCTCTGCGCGTCGCAATCGGCGTCGTAGTCGAAGTCGATGACGCCGGCCATGCCCTTGATGAGCTCGAACTCGGTCTTGAAGCGGCCACCCTCCTTGATGTGCACCTTCGTCTTCGGCACCACGATCACGCCGCCCTCGGCGCCGTGCAGGTGCCGCTCGAAGTACTCGTAGGTGGCGCCGGGACCGACGACGATGTCGGCGTCCATCTTGTGCGTGATGTCGACGGCGTTGGGGAACGTGCAGTGCGCCTGCACGCTGGCGAAGCTGTCCTCCTCAGCCTCCACGTGCATGACGATCTTCTGCAGTCCCTCTGTGGGCAGCATGCCGAAGCACATGTGCACCGGCTTGGCGATGCGCGCACCCTTGTCCAGGTGGATCCAGGCCTCGATGCCGTCGTCCAGCTCGTCGACGTCCACCTGCAGGCCGGGGACGAGGTGCGCCCCGACGACCTCGTTGCCGTGGATCTCGAGGTGGGCGACGTCGTCGCCCTTGATGTGGCCGCCGAAGTCGCCGAGGCTCGCCAGCAGCTCGCGCGCGGTCTCGACCTGCTCACGGGTGGGCGAGCTCACTCGACCACCCCGGGCATCTCGTTCCTGGTAGGGACGTTGGTGTGACCGCAGCTCAGGCAGTTGTCGCCGAAGTAGTCGTCGATGCGCCCCACGGTGCCCTTGTCGATGATGCGCCCGTCGCAGAGGAGGAAGGCGTGCTCGGCGTGCTTCAGCACTTCCTGGCTGTGGGTGATCATGATGACCGTGGTGCCGTGCTCCTTGAAGTCGGCGAGGGCATCGAAGATGCGCGCCAGCGCCTCCACGTCGATGCCCGAGTCCGGCTCGTCCATGAGCACGACGCGGGGCTCCATCGCCAGGATGCTGGCGAGCTCCACGCGCTTGCGCTCGCCGCCCGAGAGCGTCTTGTCCACGGCACGGGTGGCGTACCTGTCGGGGTCGAGCCCCACGCGGCGCAGCACGCGGTCGACCACCTCACGGTCCTTGGCCTTCGCCCCCGCGAGGATGAACTTGTCCACGCGCAGGCCCTCGAACCGCGCCGGCTCCTGCCAGGCGAGCGTGATGCCACGACGGGCGCGCTCGTCTACGGGGAGATCCTGGATGGGCTCGCCGTCCAGCAGGATCTTGCCCTGCAGGTGCCGGTAGTCGGGCAGGCCCATGATCGCGCCGGCCAGCGTGGATTTGCCGGCGCCGTTGGGGCCGACCAGCACGTGGACGTGCCCCTCCCAGAAATCGACGGTCAGGCCGTTCAGGATGCGACGGCCGCCGAGCTCCAGCGTGACGTCTCGGAGCTCGAGGATGCCCATCAGGCCGTCCGCCGCGGGGCCCTTCGGGCCGGCGGCCGCTCAATAGCGCTCCGCGCGCTGCGTGACCCTACGGGCATTACTCCTCGACCGCCTCGAACTCGTCCTTCTCCACGCCGCACTCCGGGCAGACCCAGTCGTCGGGGAGGTCCTCGAAGGCGGTGCCGGGTTCGATGCCATTGTCGGGGTCGCCGACCTCGGGGTCGTAGACGTAGTCACACACGCTGCAGATGTACTTGGTCATTCCTCGGCCTCCTCAGCACGGTCTGGTCGGGAGCGCAGGCGGTTCGGCGCGGGTTCCAGTGTATCGCGCCGGGCAGACAGGCAGGCCGCCCGGGGGAATGGTGCCCAGCCCCCCTCGGACCCGAAACCAGTGACACGACGCGCGAGAGGCAGCCCACCGTGAGCCCCGCCGCAGGGGCGGGTCTCAGCTCCCGGGGATCGGGGCGTCCTGCGGGTAGCCGTTGGACTCCCAGTAGCCGCGCACCTGCTCGGCGCTGAGCTCGATGCGCTCCACCCACTTGACGTTCTTGTAGCCGAGCTGCTTGGGCACCACGAGCCGCAGCGGACCGCCGTGCTTGGGCGGCAGCGGGGCGCTGTTGAGCTGGTCGGCCAGCATCGTCTGCGGGTCGCGCATGAGGTCCAGCGGCAGGCTGCTCAGGTACTCGCCGCCGTAGGCGTGCACGACGGCGTACTTGGCCTCGGGCTTCACGCCGGCCTGCTCGAAGAGGACGGACGGCGCCACGCCGCCCCAGCGCACGTCGTCCACGCCCCAGCCCTCCACGCAGTGGAAGTCCACCGTCTCTTTCGCGCGCTGCAGGCCGTCCCAGGTGGACCGGTCGATGGTGAGCGGCTTGTCGACGAGCCCGTCGACCTTGACGACCCACTGGTCGGCGGGCACGTCGGGGACGTCCTCGATGCTGCGCACCGGGAACGCGCCGAACTGGTCGCTGACCGCGCCGCCGACCTTCTCGGCGGCCGGGCGGCCGAAGGTGCGGAGGCCGGCGACCACGGCGACCACCCCGGCGGCGAAGGCGCCGCCGAGCACCAGGATCCGGCGGCGCGAGTACCGCACAGCTCCGTGGGCCGGGCCGACTTCGTCCGCCGGCGTGCCTTCGCCGGCGTCCGGGCTCGGCCCGGGCTCGGCCCGGAATCCCGCGTCGGGCCCGGCCTCCGGAGCCTCGCCCAAGCGTCGCGTATCCTTCTGTTCCTCGTCGCTCACGGGTCCTCACACCTCTGTCGGTCTGCCTCCGTGTGTTCCCTCTGCCAAACGCGCGGCCGATGCGACGGAGCCTGCCGGCCGCACGATCAGCCGCCGGGGACCGGTGCGTCCTCCGGGTAGCCGCGCTGCTCCCGGTACCCAGAGACGAGCGTGTCGGTGACCTCCATGCCCACGACCCATTTGACATTCTTGTGGCCGAGCTGGCTGGGGACGACGAGACGCAGCGGGCCGCCGTGCCGCGAAGGCAGCGATACTCCGTCGAGCGTGTCCGCCAGAAGCGCGCCGGACGCCACCAGGTCCAGCGGCACGCTGCTCGAGTACCCGCCGCGCAGCTGGCCGTAGGCGTGGGGGACGACGGCCCGCGCCTCCATCCCACCGCCCCTCTTGGGCGGCTGGTCGCACCGTAGGACGTCAGATTTGCAGGCCCCCCTTTCCGTCGTCCTCTCCTGACATCGGATTCACGGAGCCGGAGGACGGCTCCACCGGGGCGTCGAGGATCCTGCCGGCCTCGCCGGCCGCCATCGCCTCCGGCGGCGACTCGTCTATCTCGTGGATAGTCGCGCTGAGGTCGACCCCGCGCGCCTTCTGGATCAGGTACACGACGGCGCCGGCGATGATCACCACCGCCAGGGAGACCACCACCAGGTAGTTGTCATACCAGGCGGCGTCGGGCGTCCGCGGCCATATGAGGTTGATGATCATGAAGACGCCGTAGATGAGGGCGAGGATGTTGACCGGCCATCCCCATTTGCCCAGATTGAAGTACGCCTTCTCCTTCGGCCAGCCCCTGCCGCGCGCGATGAGGCCGCCGAACACCACCATCTGGTAGGCGATGTAGGTACCGGCAGTGGCCCAGGCGGTGACACGGGCGATGGCGATGAACGGGTCGCTGCCGCCCAGGTTCACATACAGCAGCACGACGATTGCCGCAGCGGCGACGAAGATGGCGGACGCCATCGGGGTCTTGGTGCTCGGGTGCACGTAGCCGAAGAACTTCGAGGCCGGGACCATCTTGTCGCGCCCGTAGGCGAACAGCAGCCGCGTCGTGGCCGCCTGGATGGCCAGACAGCAGACGAAGATGGCGATACACACGGTGACCAGGAACGTGTCCGTCACCCAGGTCGGGAAGTGCGCGTCGAAGATGTACGCGATCGCCCCCGTCCCCTGAGCCTGCGTCTTGGCGACGTCCGGGATGGCGAGGACCATCGATACCAGCCAGAAGGCGCTGATGACCGCGGTGATGCCGATCGCGAACAGCATGGCGCGAGGCACCTCACGGGTCGGGTTGATCGTCTCTTCCGCGAGCCCTCCGGCGGTGTCGAAGCCATACAGCACCCACGCGCCGGTGAGCATCGAGGCGAGGAAGATGCTGCCGTAGCCGAAGAGGGCGCCCGGTCCGGCGCCCGGCGTCGTGTCGAACAGCACGCTCAGGCTCTGGTGGTCGCCGTCGCCGAAGATCACCGCGGCATACAGGGCGATGGAGATCACCACGAGCCCGATGATCTCGGTGACGGTCCCGATGTTGTTGAAGAAGGCCGTGACCTTGACGCTGAGGACGTTCAGGATCATGGGTCCCACGGCGTAGCAGACCGCGATGATCAGCAGCGTGGTCGTGTTGCTCGCGTCCCAGCCCATGAGGGCGCAGACGATCGGCGCGACGCCGAAGGCGACGGCAGCGACCGTCACCACGAGGGCGGTGGCGAAGACCCAGGCGACCCACCAGCCGTAGTCGCCCCCCATGAAGCGCTTGCCCCACTGATAGATGCCGCCGGCGAGGGGATAGTGTGAGGCGGCCTCGGCGAAGACCAGCGCGACCATGAACTGGCCGAACACGATGATCGGCCACTGCCAGATCAGGCCGGCCGGGCCGCCGATGTCGAGGCCGTAGTAGAAGAGGGCGTAGAAGCCGTTGGTCGCCGAGATGAAGCTGAAGGCGATGGCGAACGTGGAGAAGAAGCCGAGGGAGCGCCGCAGGTCCTGGTTGTAGCCGAACTTGGCCAATTGTTCCGTGTCGCGCTGGTGCTGCGCGTCCATCTCGTCGTGGAACAGGTGATGCTCGTGGTGTTCCTGAGGTGGCGGTTCCGTCACTGTGCATCCCCCCTGAAGGTTGAAGCCACAGAACGAACGAAGCCGGCGCGGCGGAGAAGATCACCGGCCGGCCGGCATGCAGGTCTTCGCAGTGGCGCCCCCCTCCCCCCCAAAACGCCGCGGACGGAACGACTGGCTTGTCGGGATTCTACGACCGGTTCACAAGATGACAAGGGGCGGGGCGTCGACGACGCCCCGCCCCCGTGAAGTCCGTTCGCGGCCGCTGGGCCTATTGGTTCTGGAGCAGCTCGTCCTCGTACACGTCGCGCACGACGCGCGCCGGCACGCCCATGAGCACCTTGCCGGCCGGCGCGTCCTTGGTGACCACCGCGCCGGCGGCGATGAAGGCCTCTTCGCCGATCTCGATCGCCGGGCAGAGCACCACGCCGCCGCCCACGCGGGCGCCGCGGCGGATGGTCGCGCCCTTGATGAGCTCGTGGCGCTTCTCGGTGCGGCCCATGAAGTTGTCATTGGTGGTCTGGACGCACGGCGCGATGAAGCAGCGGGCCTCTATCGTCATGTACGCGGTGATGTACACGTTGGTCTGGATCTTGGTGAAGTCGCCGATCACCGTGTCGTTCTCCACGACGCTGCTGCGCCCGACGACGACCTTCTCGCCCAGGGTGCAGCGCTCGCGCACGCCGGCGTAGTCGCCGAGGATGCAGCCGGGGCCCAGCGTGGTGCCGCGGTAGGCCACGGCCCCGGTGCTGACCACGCAGCCGGGGCCGAGCACCAGCGGCGCGAGCTCTCCGCGCCTGGCCGTGCTGGTCGGCGAGAGGCTCGGCACCTTGCCCAGCACGGCGCCGTCCTGGACGAAGCAGCCGTCGCCGATGACCGTGTCTTCGTACACGACGACGTTGGCGCCGAAGACGACGTCCTTGCCGACCACGACGCCGTCGCCGAGCAGGAGGTTGTGGCCCAGCTCGCCGGCGTGCAGGGCCATCGTCACAGCTCCGAGGTCTCCACCGGGCGGCCGCCCTCGCGCAGGCTGACCTCCATGGCGTCGAGCACCTTGACGACGTTGAGCGCGTCGCGGCCGTCGCTGCGCGGCGTGTCGTCGTTCACGATGCAGTCGACGAAGTGCTGCGTCTCGAGACGCAGCGGCTCGTCGTTGCCGATCTTGGGGATGTGGATGTCGCCGAAGTGCAGCGTGACGAACTCGCCGTAGGTCTCAAACTTGGTGCGCGTGGTGGTGGCGCCCTTGTCGTAGACGGTGATCTTGCGCTCCGACTCCATGTCGTCGAAGACGACCATCTTCTTCTCGCCGACCACGGTGATCTTGCGGCTCTTGTGCGGGTCGAGCCAGCTCACGTGCAGATGGCCGACGACGCCGCTCTTGTACTTGATGTAGCCGAAGACGACGTCCTCTACGTCGTCCTGCAGGTAGCACTCGCCACGCGCGCTGACCTCGACCGGCTCGTCGCCGGTGAGGTAGTTGAGCACCGAGATGTCGTGCGGCCCGAAGCTCCAGAGCGCGTTCTCGTCGGTGCGCACCTTGCCCAGGTTGAGGCGGTTGGCGTAGGCGTAGAAGACCCTGCCGAGCTCGCCGGCGTCGATGAGCTCCTTCATCTTGGCCACGGCCGGGTGGTACTCGAGCAGGTGGCCGACCATGAGCTTGACGCCGTACTCCTCGGACGTGTCGAGCAGGTCCTGCGCGTCCGCCGCCTTGAGGGCGATCGGCTTCTCGATGAAGGTGTGCTTGCCGGCCTCGATGGCCAGCTTGCCCAGCTTGTAGTGGGTGGGCACCGAGGTGGCCACGACGATGGCGTCGAGCGCGTCGTCGGCGAGCAGCTGCGCGTAATCGTCGGTGACGGTGGTGTTGGGATACAGGCTGCGCGCCTTCTCCAGGTTGGCCTGGTCGAGGTCGCAGCAGTAGGCGAGCTCGGCGCCGGGCAGACGGTCGAAGTTGCGCGCGAGGTTGGGGCCCCAATAGCCGAGCCCGACCACGCCGACGCGGACCTTGTCAGCAGTCACGGGTGTCTCTCCCTCTCAGAGTTTCCAGACGTTGCCGGCGCTGGGGATGCCGGCCGTGGCGTTGCGGAAGTCGACCACGAGATCGGCCTCGTGCACGATCGTGCGGTAGTCGAGCGTGGAGTGCGCCGTGACGATCAGCACGGCGTCGTAGCCGGCGATGCGCCGGTACTCCTCGAGGTCGACCGACTCGAGGCCGAACTCCGGGAGCGAGGTGCAGTACGGGTCGTGGTAGTCCACGTCGGCGCCGTGCTCGCGCAGCAGGCGGATGACCTTGAGCGCCGGGCTCTCGCGCAGGTCGTCGATGTCCGCCTTGTAGGCGACGCCGAGGACGAGCACCTTGGCCCCGTTGAGGCTCTTGCCGCGGGTGTTGAGCGCGCGGTGGAGCTTCTCGACGCAGAAGTACGGCATGTTCTCGTTGACCTTGCCGGCCAGCTCGATGAACTCCGTCCAGAAGTCGAACTCGCGCGCCTTCCAGCTCAGGTAGAACGGGTCGATGGGGATGCAGTGGCCGCCGAGGCCCGGGCCCGGCTGGAACTTCATGAACCCGAAGGGCTTGGTCGCGGCGGCGTCGATGACCTCCCACACGTCGATCTTCATGCGGTCGCAGAGCATGGCGAGCTCGTTCATCAGCGCGATGTTGACGCTGCGGAAGATGTTCTCCAGGAGCTTGGTCATCTCGGCGACCTCGGGCGTGCTGACCGGGACGACGTTGTCGAGCGCGGGCCCGTAGACCTCCAGCGCCCGCGCGGTGCAGGCCGGCGTCAGGCCGCCGACGACCTTGGGCGTGCTCTTGGTCGTGTAGTCGGTGCGCCCGGGGTCGACGCGCTCGGGCGAGAAGGCGAGGTGGAAGTCGACGCCGGCGGTCAGGCCGGACCCGGCCTCGAGGAGGGGCGCCAGCTCGTCGCGCGTGGTGCCCGGATAGGTGGTGCTCTCGAGGGTGACGAGCTGGCCGCGCCGCAGGTGGCCGGCCAGCTTGACGGTGGCGCCCTTGACCAGCGTGAGGTCCGGCTCGCGGTTCGCGTTCAGCGGCGTCGGCAGGCAGATGATGTCCGCGTCGCAGTCCTCGGTGGCCGCGTAGTCGGTGGTGGCGTGGATGAGGCCGTTGTCGACCATCGCCTTGAGCGCTTCGCTGGACACGTCCTGGATGTAGCTGCGGCCGGCGTTGATCTCGTCGCACCGCTCGGCCACGGCCTCGACGCCGACGACCTCTACGCCGGCGTCGGCGAACACCATCGCCAGCGGAAGACCCACGTAGCCGAGACCGATGACTGCGATCTTCACGGGAGCTCCTGTGTGTGAGGTTGACGCGGCCGGAGAGGCCGCCTCGCCAAGTGGGAGATTCTATCGCACTGGCCCCCGAAGGCGAGCCAGCTGGCGGTGCGCCGAAGGTGCACCGACTCCTCGGCCCAGCCCCGCGGCGTGCCCCCGCCGGAAGCTCCGCAGGCACGCGGCTCCACTTCACGGACGTGGCTGCCGATGAACGGGACGACGGGTAGAATGCGAACATGGGCTCGATGGAGCGACCTGACGTCGAAAGCATCCCGGGCGACCTCGACAGGTTCCTGGGCAACTTCTTCAGTCGCCGCGGCTGGCGCAGTGAGATCAAGTACGATCCCGACGAGGATCGGCTGTACCTCGACGTGCAGCTGGCCAGCCCCCGGCTCTCCGGCGACGACCGCTTCTTCTCACTGCTCGAGTACTACGCGCGCGCACAGGACTCGGTCCTGCGGCAGCGCGTCGGTCTTCCGTTGCAGTGTCGCGTGTACTCGGCGGACGGCCGCGACCTCAGCGGGACGCTGCACTCTCGCGGCTCCAGCTACCTCGACGACAACGCGCGCGGCAGCGGCATGCGCCGCCGGCTGCTGCTCCTGAACTTCCGGCGGCGCTTCATCCGGCGCGTCCTGCCGAGCGCCCTGCTCTGGGCGGTCGTCTTCGCCGTCCTGGTCGGCTACCTGGGCCAGTCCTTCGGCCTGGTGTTGGTCGTCGCCTTCGGCGCGCTCGCCGTCCAGGCCCTGCTGATCTGGTTCACGGCGGGCAGGCGCAGGTGACCGTACCCGACCGGAGCCGCGACCCTCTCGAGACGCTCGCCGATGTCGCCGAGCGGCTGCAGCGGCGCCTCCTGCCGGGGCCGCCGCCCGAGCTTCCCGGCCTCGACGTCGCCTTCACCTACCGCTCCGCCAGCACGGGCGTGCTCAGCGGCGGGGATTTCGTCGACTACTACACGCGGCCGCCGTCGAGCAGCCTGGCCTTCGCCATCGGCGACGTGGCCGGCAAGGGCGTCGACGCCATGGCCACGACCTTCGTCACCAAGTTCATGCTGCGCGCCGCCGTCCACGGCGCCCAGCTCTCCTGGCCGACGCGGCCCGGCGAGGCCCTGCAGGAACTTCGCAACGGTCTGCTCGAGCAGCCCGACTTCGGTGAGGACACGGAACGCTTCGTCACCGTGCTGTTCGGCCAGTTGACCCCGCGAACGGGGCTGCTGCAGCTGACCTCCGCCGGGCACCCGACACCATTCCTCGTGCGCGCTACGACGGTGGAACGGCCGCTGCTGGTCACGGAGGCGGCCATCGGCGTGGAGTTGGACGCGGCCCTGGGGGCCTACCCCACCGAGATCCTGCAGCTCGCGGAGGGAGACCTGGTCGTGGCGTTCACCGACGGCATCACCGAGCTCCGCGACGCGGACGGCGGGTTCTTCGAGTCGCGCATGGGCGACGTACTCTGCGGGTGCCACGACCGGCCGGCCGCCGACGTCGTCGGCGAACTGGTGGCGGCCGGCGAGCGCTTCTCGGCGCGGGAGCCCTCGGACGACCTCGCCGTCCTCTGCATCCGCCTGACCGGCCCGCTGGAGTAAACTGTTCGCGCATCCCGCCGATAGGGGGGGTATCGGCCAGGCGGACCTAGGGGGATCGGTGTCGACACGCTCGCGTCTGCGCAGCCAGGACGGCTTCATCCGGGAGGTCGTCTGGATCGTCGTCATCCTCGCCGTCATCGCCGTCGTCATCCTCGACGGCATGGCCATCTTCAATACCTACCAGTCGACCGGCAACACGTCCTCCGACGCCGCGCAGGCGGCGATCACGGAGTACGCGCAGTCCCAGAACGTCACCGCCGCCAAGGTCGCCGCCAGGGAGCAGCTGTCCAAGAACGGGCTGACGATGGTCAGCTTCAAGGTCTCGCAGTCACCGGAGGGGAACACCAAGATGACCGTGACGGCGACGGGCCACGCCGACACCTACGCCTTCCACTTCCTCGGCGCCATCCCGCCGCTCAAAGACTGGGTGGAGCGCACCACAGACCCGGTGCGCTCAGGTTCGGCGGAGTAGCTCGGGGAGGAAGAGGGGCGCCGGACGCGGCGCTCAGCGCGCCATCTTGAGGCGGGCGAGGCCCTCGTGGCGCTCAAGGCCGAGCCGCACGATCTCCTCGATCAGCGCAGGGCCGTCCACACCCGAGGCCGCCCACAGCCGCGGGAAGCCGCTCATCGCCGTCATCCCGGGGGTCGTGTTGATCTCATTGAGGATGACCTGGTCGGTGGCGGTCTCGAGGAAGAAGTCGCAGCGCGCGAACCCACTGGCGTCGATGGCCTTGAACGCCGCGACCGCCAGCTCCCGCACTCTCTCCAGGTGGCGCCCGGGCACGTCGGCGGGGATCTTGAAGGCCATCATGCCCTCGGTGTACTTGGACTCGAAGTCGTAGAACTCGTTGGCCGGGATGACCTCGCCAGGCACCGAGGCTTTCACGTCGGCGTTGCCGAGAAGGCTGCACTCGAGCTCCCGGCCGTCACACGTGCTCTCCACGATCGTCTTGCGGTCGTAGGCGGCGGCCAGCTCGAGCGCCGGCCCCAGCTCGGCGCGGTCGTGGGCCTTGGTCATGCCCACGCTGGACCCGAGGTTGGCCGGCTTGACGAACACCGGGTAGTCGAGGGCCGCCTCGACGGCGACGATGGCCGCGGACCCGGTGGCCTCGCCGTCGCGCAGCGCCACGTAGTCCATCTGCGGAAGCCCGGCGTTGGCGAACACCGCCTTCATGAGCTCCTTGTCCATGCCTACCGAGCTGCCCAGGACGCCCGACCCCGCGTAGGCGACGCCGGCCATCTCGAGGAGGCCCTGGATGGTACCGTCCTCGGCGAAGGTGCCGTGCATGATGGGGAAGGCGAAGTCGAGCGGCAGGAACGCGCCGTCGCCCAGCTGGAGTCCGGGCCGCGTGGGGTCTGAGACGAGGTGGACGGGGCGCGACGGGACCGCGTCGAGGCCCTGCAGGGTCGCGGCGTCGAAGTCGTCCGGCGCCACCCAGCGGCCAGCCGGGGTTATCCCGACCGGGACGACGTCGTACCTGTCGCGGTCGAGCATGGAGGAGACGAAGCGGGCCGAGGCGAGGGAGATCTCGTGCTCGGCGGAGCGACCGCCGAAGATGAGCGCCAGCCTCAGCATGCGGGCACACTACTGCCGCCCCCAGACGGGCGCAACCCGGCCCGGCGGCCGGTCGGCGAGCCCGCTTTCAGGAGGCGGCTTCCGGCGCCGACGCCGTCTCGAGCACCGCGACGACGAGGCGGTCGATGAAGGCGCCGACCGCCTTGAGCTGCTCCAGCGTCTCTGCGAACGACGGCAGCTCGTTGAGCACCAGGGCGTCGAGCAGCACGTCGATGGCGGCCCCCTGCAGGCCCTGCAGCGCCGCCGCCACGTCGAGCGACGTGAACCCCAGCGTGAGGCGGCGGGAGGCGTCCGCGGCGGCGTGCTCGCAGGCCGCGCGCAGCACGCCGGGAGCCTCGTACTCCTCCGCCTCGCTCCAAGCGATGAGGTCGTCGATGAAGGCGCGCACGTAGCGCTCGCCGAGCGGGCTGCCTATGATCTCGCGGTAGTCCGCCGGGACCTCGTCGCCCATGGCGTCGGCCCAGCGCCGCCACAACTGCTCGCGATGGTCGCGCAGGATGAAGGGGACGGTGGCGGTCATCCCGCGGCCGCGCGGGCGATGAGCGCCGCCGTAGCGCCCGCGCCGATGCCGTTGTCGATGTTCACCACGGCGAGCCCGGGGCTGCAGCTCTGCAGCATGCCCATGAGCGCCGCCTCGCCGCGCCCGCCGAAGCCGTAGCCGGACGAGGTCGGGAGGCCGATGACCGGCACTCCCACGAGGCCGGAGACCACCGAGGGCAGGGCGCCCTCCATGCCGGCGGCTACCACCAGGGCGCCCACGCCGGCCTCGCGCATGTCCGCCAGAGGTCCCAAGAGGCGGTGCAGGCCGGCGACGCCGACGTCGAAGGCCGTGATGGCCCGCACGTCCATGGCCGTGATCATCGCCACGGCCTCGGACGCGACCCCGACGTCGCTGGTGCCGGCGGCGAGCACGCCGACGGCGCCGCGCTGCTGGCGCGGCTCGGCGCCGGCGCGGCGCACCACCACGACCCGGCTGCGCGGGTCGTGCTCCACCGCGCCGCCGATCTCGGCGGACAGCGCGGCCGCCTGCTCGTCGGTGACGCGGCTACAGAGGACGACCGGGTCGTGCTGGAGGAACCGGCGCGTGATGGACACGACCTGCTCCACCGTCTTGCCCTCGGCATAGACGACCTCGGGCACGCCCTTGCGCGCCGCCCGTGAGACGTCGAGCAGCGCGAAGTCGCCGACGGACGAGTAACCAAGCCGCCGCATGCGCTCCGCCCCTTCGGCGGCGGACAGGCGCCCGGCCGCGACGTCGGCGAAGAGGTCGTCAAGTGAGTGGTCCATGCGCCGACGATAGATGGACGTTCGTCCCATGGCAACGCCTGAGAAAAACAGAGAGGATTGACGACGTTGCTGTATAATGTGGAGCAGAACCATCCAAGAAGTCCAAGAAGGGGCCCGTGCCGGACGCGCGTTACCACGTCTATAAGAGCGAACACCCTCGCAGCCGCCGTCGCTGGCCCTACATAGTCATCGCGGCGGTTTGTGTGTTTGCAGCCGTCGTCGCCTGGCAGTTCTACGGCGTGCCGCGTGTCTCGGCCGTCACGCCGGGTCCCGACGCCTACGTCAAGGACGCGTCCACCGCGCTCGTCCTCAAGGTCAACGGCCTGGGCAAGCTGCAGGGCGTCGCCGTCGCCCTCGACGGCAAGGACGTCACCGGCATCGCCAAGCAGGACGGCGACACGCTCACCATCTCCACCCAGGAACTGGCCGACGGCCAGCACTCGGTGCACTTCAGCGCCACCAGCTCCAACGTCTTCCGTCACGACGTGAGCAAGGACTGGCATTTCATCGTCGACACGAGCGTCCCCACGCTCGCGTTCGACCCCAGCCTGCAGCAAGGCCAGATCAACACCGACCCGGCCACCTTCAGCGGCAAGACCGAGCCCTACGCCACCGTCACCGTCGTCGACGGCGCCGTCAAGGCGAACGGCGAGGCCGACGCCTCCGGCAAGTACGTCGTCAAAGCCGACCTGCCCGACGGCCACTCGCAGGTCGTCGTCACCACCACCGACCGCGCCGGCAACAAGCGCGCCAAGCGTCTCAGCGTGTACGTCGACGCCCAGGCGCCGGTGCTCAAGGTCACCAAGCTCGACAAGACGATGAAGAAGGCCGGCGTCTCGGTGCGCGTCAAGGCCACCGACCAGCTCGCCGTGCCCGCCGTCAAGCTCACGCTCGACGGCCAGGAGCGGGAGCTCAAGGGGCCGGCGTCCAAGTCCAAGTTCATGGCCACCGGCCTCGCCCAGGGCAAGCACGTCATGGTGGTCACCGCCTCGGACAAGGGCGGCAACGAGATCACCGACAAGCAGGTGTTCACGGTCGACAGCACCGAGCACTTCGGCAACTCCACCATGTGGACGGGCGCTCGCGGCAAGGACGTCAAGGCCCTGCAGCACAAGCTCGCCAACGCCGGCGTCTACTCGGGGAAGTTCAACGGCTACTACGACGACGCCACCGAGAAGGCCGTGCGCAAACTGCAGGCCAAGTACGGCCTCGAGGTCGACGGCATCGTCGGCGGCAACGTCCTCAACGCCCTCAGCGGCCAGATCGTCGTCGACCTCGGCGACCTCCGCCTCTACCTCTATCGCGACGGCAAGCTCATCAAGTCGTACACCGTCGCCACCGGCCAGCCGGCCTACCCCACACCCACGGGCACGTACTCCATCGTCACCATGACGAAGGACCCCACGTGGCTGCCGCCCAACTCGGACTGGGCCAAGGACGCGCAGCCCATCCCGCCGGGCACGGAGAACCCGCTCGGCACCCGCTGGATGGGCACCAGCGCCTCGGGCGTCGGCATCCACGGCGTGCCGCCGAGCGAAGACGGCTCCATCGGCACCTACGCCTCGCACGGCTGTATCCGCATGCACAACTGGGACGCGGTCGACCTCTTCGACCACGTCGTCATCGGCATGCCGGTGATCATCCGCCAGTAAGAGCCGCGCTCCGCTCCTCGCTATACTTGCCGCACGACTGACCGCGGACGCGGCGTGCGCCGCCTCCGCCGCTCCCGGGAGAACGATGGCCGACATCTCCGCCTTCAAAGGCATCCGCTACCGCGAGGACATCGCGCTCGACCCCGTGGTCGCACCGCCCTACGACGTGCTCTCGGCGGCGCAGGCCGCCGAGCTCAGGGCGCGCAGCCCGTACAACGCGGTGCACGTGGACCTGCCCGTGCCCCCCGGGGCGGCGTCCGACGAAGAGGCCTATCTGCGCGCCGCCGAGACGTTCCACACATGGCGCGAGGAGGGAGTGCTCGTCCGCGACGAGCTCCCCGGCATCGTCGTCGTCGACCAGACGTACACGGGGCCGGACGGCCTGAAGCGCACCCGACGCGGCTTCGTCGCGCGGCTGCGCATCGCCGCCCTGGACGAGCGCGTGGTCCTGCCGCACGAGCGCACGCACGCTGGGCCCAAGGTCGACCGGTTGCGCCTGTACCGGGCCGCCCACGCCGACCTCAGCCAGATCTTCCTGCTCTTCCCCGACGACGACGGGTCCGCCGGCGCGGTGCTCGCGGCCGCCGCCACGGAGCTGCCCGCCGCCGCCTGGCGCGAGGCCCGTGACGGCGACGGCAACACGCACCGCTGCGCGGCCGTCGCCGGCCCCGCGGCCGAGCGCGTCGCAGAGGCGCTGCGCGGCCGCCCGGTCTACATCGCCGACGGCCACCACCGCTACGAGACCGCCCTCGCCTATCGCGACGAGCGGCGGGCGGCGGGCGACTCCAGCGCCGACACGCTCATGGTCTACCTGTGCAGCCTGAGCGACCCGGGGCTCACCGTGTTCCCCACGCACCGGCTGGTGCACTCCATACCGCAGCTCTCTCTCGAGCGGCTGCGGGAGCTCATCGCGCCGTTCTTCGACGAGGTCGGCGCGCCGGCCATGGGCGCCGAGGCCTGCCGGGCCGCGCTCGAGGGACTGCCCGAGCAGGCCGACGCCGAGAGGGTCTTCGGCCTGTACCTGCCGCGCGAAGACGCGTGCCTGACGGTGAGGTCGCGTGAGCCGGAGGCTTCCGCGAAGATCACGGCCGGCGGCTTCTCTCCCGCCGCCGCCGGCCTCTCGGTGACCCTGCTGCACGATCTGCTGCTGAGCGAAGCGCTCGGTCTCGGGCACGACGACGCCGAGCGCCACGTGGACTACGCCAAGAGCGTGCCGGACGCACTGGCGCAGCTCGCCACCGGTAGCTACGAGCTCGGCGCTTTCCTCAACGCCACCCGCGTGGACCAGGTGCGGGCGATCGCCGACCAGGGCGAGGTCATGCCGCAGAAGTCGACGTACTTCTACCCCAAGCTGCTCACGGGACTCGTCTACGACGCGCTCGGGGACTAATGCGCAAAGGCGCCGTAGCGCTATTGAGCGGGCGCCGGCCCGAAGGGTCCCGCGGCGCACGGACTACTGCCCGTAGGCGCCGAAGGCGCCGTAGCGCTATTGAGCGGGCGCCGGCCCGAAGGGTCCCGCGGCGCACGGACTGAACCGGTAGGTAGCCCGACGCGAACGGGCCGGCGAGGACACTGCGTCCTCGCCGGCCCGTCCTCCTTCTTGGGGGCATGCCGGGCGATGTAGACAGCAGAGTCGCCGAAGACCGAGAGCACCCACCGCCAGCCGGTCCGGAGAGTGACCGAGAGGCCTCACCCGGAGAGGGTGAACCGAGTGCGGGCCGGGATCAGGTGGCGGCGTCGGCGCGGCGCTGCAGCGCCGCGAGGGCCGCCGCCTGGTCCTCGCTGTAGGGCAGCGAGACCTGCTCCGCGAGGATGCTCCGCACGCGCTCGCCGGCGGTGGCCACCGAGCTCGGCGATCCCGCCGCCCGCCACGCGTCCCAGCTGCCCTGCACGCCGAAGTCGCTGAGCAGCCACTCGTCGCCGCGCGCTCCCGTGCGCGTGGACCGCTCGCCGATGAAGGACCCGCACGGTCCGACCACCTCGAGGACCTCATCCAGCCAGAGGTCGTCGCGCACCGGGACGCCGGCCGCAGCCCGGCGAGCGCGGCGGATGACCTCGATGTCGAGCACGATCTGCTCGAGGCACAGGACCGTGGCGCCGCCGAGCAGTCCGGGGCCGACCAGCACGTCGGGGCCGGCGAGCGTGACGAGCAGCCCGCCGTCGGACTTCTCCCAGGCGGTCTGCAGGTCGGGCTCGTAGGTCTGGGTGCACAGGCCCGAGGACTCGGCCGGCAGGCCGTAGTAGCTGGCCATCTCGGTGCCGGCGACGCACAGCACCGCGTGTTCCACAGACCCGGCGGCGTACAACCCCGTGCGCGGGTCCATGCTCGCGACCACCGGCGAGTACAGGACGGGCGTGCCCGGCGCCGCCGCCTGCACGACGCAGAGCGTGCCGATGGTCTCGCAGTTGGCTGCCAGAAGCGTTCCGAGGCGGCTGCCCGGAGCCGTCGCGCCCTGTAGCGGCATGGGCATGACGGCGACTGGCAGGCCGTAGTCGCGCAGTTCCAGCCACGTCTGGGTGAAGTCGTGCTCGATGGTCAGCGGCGACGCCGGCGTGATCAGGAACGACGCCGGCAGCAGTTCGCGCACGCGCTCCGGGCTGCCGAACACGATGTCCAGGACCTCCTTGAACCACGACGCCAGCTCCGGCGTGCCGAACGAGTCCTGCACGTGCTTACCGAAGGTCGCGAAGACCTCGGTGAAGTAGCGGACGAAGCCCGACGGCTGCTCGTAGTCGGGGGCGTAATCCGTGGGGCACCAGTACAGACCCACGTCGTCGAGGGCGTCGAGCAGCCGAGTGGCCGCCCGCCAGTCGTCGCGGGTGCTCGGGCGGCGCAGTCCGGCGGCGACGTCGAAGGTGCTCATGGCGCCGCCGTCGGCCAGCAGGGTGAAGCCGCCGGCCCCGGTCGCGAAGTTCCAGCCGGGCCGGCGCCCGTGCAGCGTGAACGAGCGGGGCGCCTTGGCGAGGAGGCTCTCGACGAGGTCGGCGGGGAAGCGGACGCGGCGCGTGGCCTCGTCGACGTCGGCGCCGGCCGCTGCCAGGATCCGGCGTCCCTCCTCCGTGTCGCAGCGCATGCCGACGGTGCCGAGCACCTTGAGCGTGCGCTCGTGGACCTGTGCCTTCTCGTCCTCGCTGAGTACCTGGACCCGCGTCTCCATCAGCTGCTCCGTCCGCGCATCAGACCGCGTCCTCCGCCGCCTCGGCCTCGGCGAGCGCGATGGCGTCGTCGCCGGCCTCGTAGGACCGCGTACGCGGCCCACCATAGATGGCCCGGAACACGTAGTACAGCACATCATGGCCCGAGAACAGCGCCGCGAACCCCGCGATACCGTACCAGCCCCCGTTGACGCCTCAAGTATGGGCAGCCGCGCGCCGCGGTGCTACGGCCGATTCCTCGGCAAAGCTGACACCCCGGCCTCGACAAACCTGAGGGCCGGGGCCGAGAAGGCGGGGCCGGGGCGGGCGGCGGGGCCCTCGGCGAGGCCGGCGAAGAGCCGGGTGCGCAGCGCCCGCCGGTCGCCGGCGCCGAGCTTGCGCAGCACCGCCCGGCAGTGCGTGCGCGCGGTGCTGCGGGCGACGCCGAGACGCACCGCGATGGCCGGCGTCGTGAGTCCGTGAAGCAGCAGGACCAGCACGTCCGCCTCCCGCGGCGAGAGCCCCGCGGCGGAGACGGCGTCGGGCGCCGGCGGGTGAGCGAAGCGGGGCCCGTCGGCAGCCGCCGTGAGCCACAGCACCTGGTCGGCGCAGCGGTGCGCCCGGTGGGCGGCGAGCAGCGCCGGCGGGCCGGCGCCGTAGAGCACGACGAGAGGCGCCGGAGCCGCCAGCAGGCGCGCGTCCCCGGCCGCCCGTCGGCAGTCGCGCGCACCGCCCAGCGGCAGGAAGACCGCGGCGGGCGCGGTCCCGGGCGGCGCAGGCGCGCCTTCCGACCCAGCTGCCCTGCTACATGCGTCCGGCGCGACCGCGAACCCCAGCGCCGCGACGGCCGGCGCCACGAGGAGGCGCGCTAGCGGGTCGGGCTCGAGCACGAGCGCGAGCGGTGCGGAGACCCGGCCGGCGGCCCGCGGAAGCGGGCCGCCGGCCCCCCTGGGGAGGTCGGGGGTGGGGGCTTCAGGGGTCATGTGGACGGTGCAGAAGGGACCGGGGGCCACTCGTGAGGACGCCGCATCCGCATCACCTCCCCCGGGCTCCCGGGCCGCTGACCGAGCCGGCCCTGATCGCCGCCGGCGGCCAGCGCGGTGGGCAGGTGATCGTGGCGCTGCGAGTGTAGAGCCGGCCGCGTCCGCCGTCCCGGGCCCGGCCTACTCGCGGGAGTGGACGTTGCCTCAAGCGCCCGGATGACGTTCATGCGGTTGGTGCGCGCGCCCGCGCCGCGCGCTAGACTGGGCCGCGCCGGGTCCGCCCTGCGGTGGCCCGGCCGTCAGAGGCACGAGCGCTGGAGGGCTATCCGTGAACACCCCGCTTATCGAACTGTTGGCCACGACGCCGGCGGTGGGACAGGACTACCGCCCGTTCGCGCTCTCGCCGGGCGGCGACGCCGTGGCCTTCGAGTGGTACGAGGGCGGCGACTGGCAGATCTTCATCAAGGACCTGCCGGACGGCAAGCCCGTCCGGGTCGGAGACCTGCACGACCGCTGCGGCTGCCCGCAGTTCTCGCCGGACGGCCGCTTCCTCTACTTCACCTGTGACGACCGCGGGTCGGAGTGTTACGACGTCTACCGCTACGACCTCGCGTCCCGCAAGCTCGTCAACCTGCTGCCGGACACGCCGGACCTGGCGCCGCTGCCTGACCCCGACCTCTCGCCCGACGGCGCGCGCCTGGCCATGACGGTGGCGCACGGAGCCGGCTACGCGGTCGCCGTCATGCCGGCTGAGCCGGCGCCCGGCGGCGAGGGACTGCGGTACCTCTCGGAGCATCCGTACACCGAAGAGTCGCCGCGCTGGTCGCCGGACGGCACGCACCTGGCCGTCACCACCGGCACACGCGGCCAGGACACGGCCGTCGTCGTCATCGACGTGGAGACGGGCGAGACCAGCTGGGTCGGCGGCTCGGACACCTTCTTCGCCGGGCGCCTCGACTGGTCGCCCGACGGCCGCCGCCTGGCGTTCTCCGGCGGCGCCGGGAACCACCCGGCGATCGGCGTGTACGAACTCGCCACCGGGTCGGTCACCTGGGCCTGGGAGGACCACCACGCCGACGCACACCATCCGGTCTGGGCGCCGGACGGCGCCGCGCTCGCCTTCCTCGTCGAGGCGGACGGCGAGACGGCCCTCTGCCACGTCGACCTGCGCGCAGGCGTCTTCACCGAGTACAGCATCGGGCCGGGCAACCACTACGCGCCGTGCTTCACGCCCGACGGCGCGGCGCTGGTCTGCGTGCTGAGCCGGCCCGACGCGCCCGCGGACCTCTATCGCGTCGAACTGGATGGCGGCGAGGTCACACAACTGACCCACTCGCTGCCCGAGCACCTGCAAGACGTGCCGTTCGTGTCCGGCAGCCCCGTCTGGTTCAGGAGCTGGGACCACCTCGCCGAGGTGCCCGGCATCCTCGTCGAACCGGACGAGCCCAACGGGGCCGCCGTCGTCATCGTCCACGGCGGCCCGACCTGGCACCACTCCAACGAGTGGGACCCGTTGCGGCAGGCGTTCGTCAACGCCGGACTGACCGTACTGCACCCCAACTACCGCGGCAGCGACGGGTACGGGCGGCGCTGGCAGCTGGCCAACCGCTGGCTGATGGGCCAGGGCGAGATCCTCGACGTGGCGGCCGCGCACGAGTTCCTCGTCGGGCTGGGCTGCGACCCCGGACGCGTGGCCGTCACCGGCCGCAGCTGGGGCGGGTTCCACACCATGGCCGCCGTCACCCAGTTCCCGGAGCTGTGGGCGTGCGGCGTTGCCGGCGTGCCGTTCTTCGACTTCATCGACGCAGCGCGCGATCCGAACATACGCGAGGACCTGCGCTGGTGGGACCGCGAGAACACCGGTGACGTCGAGCGGGACAGGGCGAAGCTGGAGTACTACTCGCCCATCAACCACCTGAGCCGTGTAGAGGCGCCGCTGCTGCTGCTCGGCGGCGCCCTCGACCCGCGCTGCCCGCCGCGGCAGATCGCCGAGGTCGCCGACGTGCTGCGCGCGCGGGGCAAGGTATGCGACTACTTCGTGTACCCGGACGAGGGCCACGAGATCAGCGGGCTGGTGCACCACATGGACTACGACCGGCGCACCGTCGAGTTCATCCTGGAGCACACCGGCAGCGCCTGAGGCCCGGCGGCCTGCGGGTCCTGGGGCCCGCCGCGGCGGTCCCGGGGCGGGGCCGCCGCACGAAGCGGCGCGGCCCCGAGCGCCCCGGTCTCAGCGCTGTGAGATCAGGTAATCGAACGCCGCCAGCGCCGCCTTGGCGCCCTCGCCGGCGGCGATGACGATCTGCTTCTCCTTGGTGGCCGTGACGTCGCCGGCGGCGAACACGCCGCGCACGCCGGTGTCGCCCCACTCGTCCACGATGAGCTCGCCCCGCTGGTTGGTGCGGGTCAGGTCGAGCGCGTAGTCCGAGTTGGGCTCCAGGCCGACCTCGATGAACACGCCGTCCACCTTGAGCTTGCGCGCCTTGCCGTTGCCGGCCTTCCTGATGACGAACGCCTCGACCACCTCGTCGCCGGTGATCTCGAGGGGCTCATAGCCGGTCAGTGCCTTGACGCCCGGCGAGGCCGCGGCCTTGTCGCTGAGCCACTCGTCGCCGCTCCACTCGCCACGGCTCACCACGTACACCTTCTTGGCTATCCCGCTCATCTCGACGGCCGCCTCGAGGGCCGAGTTGCCGCCGCCGACGATGGCGATGGTCTTGTCCCTGTAAAACGGACCGTCGCAGGTAGAGCAATACACGACGCCACGGCCTGCGTACTCGCTTTCGCCGGGGATCTCGAGGCGCCGCTTGTTGGCGCCACTGGCGAGGATCACGGAGCGGGCCTTGACCTGCTTGCCGGAGAAGAGCTCGAGCACCTTGGCGCGACCGTCCACGCGGATGTCCTTGACGCGCTCGCCGATCAGCCGCTCCAGCCCGTACATGTACGCCTGCTCGAACATCAGACGGACGAGCTCGGGGCCCTCCACCACCGGCAGGCCAGGGTAGTTGGTCACGACGTGGGTGATGCCCACCTGACCGCCCAGGTCCAGGGTGATGAGGATGGTGGAGAGGTTCTTGCGGGCGGCGTACATGGCGGCCGTCAGGCCGGCCGGACCGCCGCCCACCACGGCAACGTCCCACACCTTCTGCAGGTCCACGGTCGACTCGATGCCGAACAGCTGGTCGAGCGTGCCGGTCGCGTTGAGGTAGGCGAGGTTGTCGTAGCCGCCCACATACTGCCCGTCGATGAAGAACTGGGGCACGCCCCGCTGGCCGGTGCGCTCGATCATCTCGACCGCCTTGGCCTCGTCGTCGGTCACGTCGACCTCGTCGTACTCGATGCCCTTGGCGCCCATGAGCGCCTTGGCCTTGGCGCAGTACGGACACCATTCCATCGAGTACATCTCTACTCGTGCCATCGGCACCTCCTCGCTGCGCTATTCGACATTCTGAAGGCTTGATGCCCATCTCCAAACACGTTTCCTTGTACCCGGCCGCGCGAGAACGGATTGGCCGCCCCTGTCACGGGAACGCGTTTTGAGTGCAGTCGCACACTTTGTTGCCGAAAGCGGATGTCGGCGATGAGCCGGTCAGGCACAGAGCGAGACATCATCGAGACCCTCGGGCAGGCGCCCAGCTTCTTCCAGGAGATGCCGGACGACACGCTCGCGCGCGAGTGGGCTGAGTGGAAGTCGCTCCAGACGGAGGACAGTGCGATCACGGCCCGTGAGAAGCAGCTCATCGGGTTCGCCGTGGCGGCGGCGATCCACTGCCCGTACTGCACCTGCTTCCACGAGAGCACGACCACCATGATGGGCACGAGCAGGCAGCAACTCGAGGAGGCCGCGAGGATGGCCGCGGAGACGGCCAAGTACATCACCTACCTGCACGGCCCGCAGGTGCCGCTCGACGAGTTCAAGAAGGAAGGCGACGAGATGGGCGAACACCTCGCCTCGCACCAGCCGGAGGCAGAAGAGCGCGCCGCCTGAGCTGCGTGCTGCGGCGCACGGGGCGGGACGGCGAAGCGGGCTCCCGCCGTGCGCTTCGCGGCCGGGGCGGGACGCCGAAGGGCATCTCGCCCCCGCCGCATCTGCGATAGACTCGGACGGTCCCCAGACCATCCACTCTCCGGGCAGGTGAGCGATGAACGTGCGCGTCTACGTCGTCCCGAAACACGGAATCCTCGACCCCCAGGGAGCAGCCGTCGAGCGCTCGCTCCCCAACCTCGGCTTCGAGGGTGTGAGCGGCGTCCGCATCGGCAAGATCATCGATCTCACCATCGACGGCGCGGGCTCCGAAGAGGCCGCCCGCGCCCAGGTCGACGACATGTGCCGCAAGCTGCTCTCCAACCCGATCATCGAGGACTACACCTTCGAGATCACAGAGGGGTGACGCCGCGATGACCGCTGCTTCTCCCCTGCGCATCGGCGTGGTCGTCTTTCCCGGCATCAACACCGACGGCGACACGCACCACGCGCTCCAGACCTTCCCCGGCGTCACCGCCGAGTACCTGTGGCACAAAGACACCGACCTCAAGGGCGTGGACGGCATCGTCATCCCTGGCGGGTTCAGCTACGGCGACTACCTGCGCTGCGGAGCCATCGCGCGCTTCAGCCCGATCATGCAGTCCATCGCCGACTTCGCCGCCGGCGGCGGCCTGGTGATGGGTATCTGCAACGGGTTCCAGATCCTGATCGAGGCCGGCCTCCTGCCCGGCGGCCTCATCCGGAACACCGGGCTCAAGTTCGTCTGCCGCTACGTCAACCTGCGCGTGGAGACGGCGGACACGCCGTTCACCGGCGCCTGCGCCAAGGGCGACCTGCTGCGCATCGTCGTCAAGCACAACGAGGGCAACTACACCGTGGACCCGGCGACCTTCGAGAAGATGAAGGCCAACGACCAGATCGTCGTGCGCTACGTCAACGCCGCCGGCGAGCGGGCCGAGGGCGCCAATCCCAACGGCGCCCTCGACGACATCGCCGGCGTCTGCAACGAGACCCGCAACGTGTTCGGCATGATGCCGCACCCGGAGAACTCGGTCGAGGTCGAGCTCGCCGGCGGAGCCGACGGCCGCGTCTTCTTCGGCTCCATGATCGACGCCCTGCGCGGCGCGGAGGTGACGGCATGACCCCCAAGTACGTGAACCGCACCGCCGACCTTGCCGCGGCCGTCAAGCTCGGCCTCACCGAGGACGAGTACGAGCACATCAAGCGCATCCAGGACCGCGAGCCCACGTACGTCGAGCTCGCCATCTACTCGCTCATGTGGAGCGAGCACTGCAGCTACAAGCACTCGCGGCCCGTCCTCGGCCGCTTCCCCACCAGCGGGCCGCGCATCCTGCAGGGCCCCGGCGAGAACGCCGGCATCATCGACGTGGGCGACGGCTGGGCCGTGGCCATGAAGGTCGAGAGCCACAACCACCCGTCGGCCGTCGAGCCCTTCCAGGGCGCGGCCACCGGCGTCGGCGGCATCGTGCGCGACATCTTCACCATGGGCGCGCGCCCGTGCGTGAGCATGGACTCTCTGCGGTTCGGCGAGCTCACCGAGCCGCGCCAGCGGTTCCTGCTCGACGGCGTCGTGGGCGGCATCGCCCACTACGGCAACTGCCTGGGTATCCCCACCGTGGGCGGCGAGATCTACTTCGAGCCCAGCTACGAGGGCAACTGCCTGGTCAACGCCTTCAGCGCCGGGCTCATCCGCACCGACGGCATCGTGCGCGCCATCGCCAGCGGCGTCGGCAACCACGTGGTGCTCATCGGTTCCAAGACCGGCCGCGACGGCATCGGCGGCGCCAGCGTGCTCGCCAGCCAGGAGTTCGACGAGACGCTCGAGGAGAAGCGCCCCAGCGTCCAGGTCGGCGACCCCTTCACCGAGAAGAAGCTCATCGAGGCCTGCCTCGAGCTGATCCACCGCAAGCTCGTGGTCAGCATGCAGGACCTGGGCGCCGCCGGCCTCACCAGCTCCAGCTCGGAGATGTCGAGCAAGGGGTTCGTCGGGCTCGACATCCACGCCGACCGCGTGCCGCTGCGCGAGGCCGACATGGAGCCGTGGGAGATCATGATCAGCGAGAGCCAGGAGCGCATGCTGGCCATCGTCACCGAGGAGCAGCTCGCCGACGTGCGCGAGGTCTGCGACCGCTGGGACCTCGACTGCACCGTCATCGGCGAGGTCACCGACAGCAGGATGCTGCGCATCTACTGGTACGGCGAGCGCGTGGCCGACATCCCCGCCCGCCGTCTTGCCGACGAGAGCCCCGTCATCCGCACGCCCTCCGTGAAGCCGGACTACGTGGTCGACGAGCCCGTGGCCGTGACCGACGCGGCATACCCGCCGGCGCAGGACCACGGCGCGGCCCTGCTGCAGCTCATGGCCGCGCCCAACATCGCCAGCAAGCGCTGGGCCTGGGAGCAGTACGACTACATCGTCCAGGCCAACACCATGCAGATCCCCGGCTCCGACGCCGCGGTCCTGCGCATCAAGGAGACCGACCGCGGCTTCGCCTTCAGCAACGACTGCAACGGCCGCCACTGCTACCTCGACCCGTACCGCGGCGCCAAGGCCGCGACCGCCGAGGCGGCGCGCAACCTGGCCTGCACCGGCGCGCTGCCGGTGGCCGTCACCGACTGCCTCAACTTCGGCAACCCGGAGAAGGGCGAGATCTACTGGCAGTTCGAGCAGGCCATCGAGGGCATGGCCGAGGCCTGCGAGGCCCTGGACACGCCGGTCGTCAGCGGCAACGTGAGCTTCTACAACGAGAGCTTCGGCCAGGCAATCTACCCCACGCCGATGGTCGGCATGCTCGGCATCTTCGACGACGTGAGCATCCACATCGACGGCGCCTTTAAGGACGAGGGCGACGTCGTCATGCTGCTCGGCGACACCGCCGCCTGGATGGACGGCAGCGAGTACCAGAAGACCGCCTACGGCGTGGTCGCCGGCCGCATCCCCGACCTCGACCTCGAGCTCGAAGTGAAGCTCCAGGTGCGTCTGCGCGCGGCCATCGAGGCGCGCCTGCTGAGGAGCGCCCACGACTGCTCGGACGGCGGGCTCGCCGTCGCGCTGGCCGAGTGCTGCGTGTTCAGCGGCAGCAACGGCGGCGCCCTGACGGCCGATCCCGTTACCGCGCGGCCGGGCCGGTTCCTCGGCGCCGAGGTGGACCTCGGCTCCGCCGCCGCCGTGACCGGCGCCGCCGGCCGCACCGACCTGGCGCTCTTCGGCGAGGCGCCGACACGCGTGGTCGTCAGCTGCGCACCCGGCAAGGTCGCCGAGCTGGAGACCATCCTCGGCGACCTCCCCCACCACACGGTGGGCAGGGTTGCCGGTACCGACCTGCGGTGTACCATGGAGGGCAAGGAGCTCTTCGCCGTCCCGGTGAGCGAGCTCCATTCTGCTTATGAGTCGCTCCCGGAGCGGCTCGCCTGACAGAACCGAGCGTTTTGTACGACGATCGTCTCCACGACAGCTGTGGCGTCTTCGGCATCCATGCGCCGGGCCACGACGTCGCCCGCCTGACCTTCTTCGGGCTCTACGCCCTGCAGCACCGCGGCCAGGAGAGCGCCGGCATCGCCGTATCCGACGACGGCCAGGTCACGGTCATCAAGGACCTCGGTCTGGTGAGCCAGGTCTTCAACGAGCAGATGCTCCAGAGTCTCAGCGGCCAGCACGCCATCGGTCACGTGCGCTACAGCACCACGGGCTCGAGCCACTGGGCCAACTCACAGCCGCTGGTGCGCAGCCGCAACGGCGACGTCATCGCGCTGGGCCACAACGGCAACCTCGTCAACACCACCGAGCTCCGCGACGAGCTCGGCGCCCAAGGGGTCAAGTTCAGCGGCACCACAGACACCGAGGTCATCACGGCGCTCATCGCCCACGAGTCCGAGGGCGACCTGCTCGAGGGAGTGCGCACCGCCGTCAGCAAGATCCGCGGGGCGTTCTCCGCCGCCGTCATGAGCGGCGATGCCGTGGTCGGCTTCCGCGACCCCTACGGCGTGCGCCCGCTCTGCCTCGGCGACTTCGAGGGCCACCCGGTCTTCAGCAGCGAGACGTCGGGTCTGGACATCATCGGCGCCGACTTCGTGCGCGAGATCCAGCCGGGCGAGATCGTGATCGCCGACGCCGAGCACGGCCTGCGCAGCGAGCGCGTGGAGCTCGAGGGCGCGCGCCCGGCCCTCTGCATCTTCGAGTTCATCTACTTCGCCCGGCCGGACAGCGTCATGAACGGCAAGACGCTGCACGTGGTGCGCCAGAACATGGGGCGGCACCTGTCGATGGAGGCGCCCGTGGAGGCCGACCTCGTCGTCCCGGTGCCGGACACGGGCATGCCGGCGGCGATCGGCTACGCCGCGGCCTCCGGCATCCCCTACACCGAGGGCCTCATCAAGAACCGGTACGTGCACCGCACCTTCATCCAGCCCGACGACAACCTGCGCCAGGTCGGCATCCGCATGAAGCTCAACCCGCTGACTTCGGTCATCAAGGGCAAGCGGCTCGTCGTCGTCGACGACTCCATCGTGCGCGGCAACACGACGCGCCGGCTCGTCCAGATGCTGTTCGACGCCGGCGCCGCCGAGGTCCACCTGCGCATCAGCTCGCCGCCCATCCAGTGGCCCTGCTTCTACGGCATCGACATGGCGACGCGCGCCGAGCTCATCGCGGCCAACAAGACCGTGGACGAGATCCGCGACCACGTCGGCGCCACCAGCCTGCACTACCTCACGCTCGACGGCCTGCAGGCCAGCACCGGCCTGCCGCGCAGCCAGTTCTGCCGCGCCTGCTTCGACGGCGACTACCCCATCGCGGTGCCCGAGGAGTACGCCATGAGCAAGATGCGCTTCGAGCAGGGCGCCTGCGGAGCGCTCGAGACCTGAGGTCAGTCGGGCGCGGCGGCGTACTGCGCCAGCGCCGCGCCGATCGACATGGTGTAGACGACCACCCCGATCGGGATGTACTCGGCGAGCGCCACGAACAGCAGGAAGAGGACGACCGAGGCCGCGGCGCGTCGTCATCTTGGCCGCCGAGCAGCTCCTTGGAGGCCTTGGTCAGGAAGAGCACGGCGACCACCAGCAGGATCCCGGAGACGACGAGGCCGGGGCCGTCCTAGGTACCCGACGCGGCTCCGGCCCCGGCGAACACAAAGCCGAACAGCACGCCCTGCGCCAGCCGCGTGGCCGTCATACGGGCGACCCATGCGGCCCCGGTCTTCACGGACGCGCGCAGCAGCAGGACCGTGAGCGTGATCTGGACGGGAACGACTGCGCTGGCGACGATCAGCGGGAGGACCGTGCCCCAGAGGCCCATCAGGTGGCCGGGCCGCCCGCGCCCAGGCGCTTGCGCAGCGCGCGGGAGGCGAGAACCGTGCTCTCACCGGCGGCCATGCCGACCAGCGAGCCCACCACGACGTCGCCCGGGTAGTGCACGCCGGAGTGCACGCGGGAGTAGGCCACCGCGGTGGCGAGCGCGCGCAGCGGGATGCCCAGCTGGGGCATCGCCTCGGCCGCCCCGGCAGCGAAGGCGAAGCCCGAGGCGGAGTGGCCGGAGGGGAATGACGTGGACGTCGGCATCTTCGTGTGCCGCTCCGCAGCCACGCGCACCCGGCCGCGGTCCGGCCGCGGCCGGTTGCCGATGAACTTCATCGGCACGTTGACGACGAACGAGTTCATGCCGACGGCGGCGAGGCCCGTGACGGCTGCTCGCCGCCCCTTCGGCCCGCCGAGCGCGAAGAGCACCGCGGCGATGCCCGCGTACAACCTGGCGTGGTTGGCAGCGTTGGACAGCTTGCGCAGCGGCACGTCGATGGTCGGTGTGGGCGTGGCCTCGACGGCCTCGTAGAGCGCGACGTCGAGCTCCACCAGCTCCTTCAACACGCGCCGGAGCAGCGAGCCCGGTGGAGCGGCCCGGCGGAGCTCCTCCTCCGGCGGGGCCTCCTGCGGCGCCGTCTCGTCAGGCGTCGCCGCGTCGGGTGGTTCGACGGGGATGTCGCCGTCCGCGGCATGTACGTTTTGCGGGTCCTGGGTCACGGGGTGATGCTACCATTCGTGGCCAGGCGGCCTTGATGAGCGGCCGTACGACTGATGGGGAGGACCGGTGGGGCAGGTGCCGGCACAGACACCGCCCGCCGACGGAACGCAGGCGGCGAAGAAGCACCGCATCGACCGGATGGTCCCGGGCGTCGGCATGCTGCGCGTATACAAGCCGGCGTGGCTGCGCTTCGACCTGGTCGCAGGCATCGTCCTCGCCGCCATCCTCGTGCCGCAGGGACTGGCCTACGCCGAGCTGGCCGGGCTCCCTCCCGTCACCGCCCTCTACACCACCATCGCCTGCCTCGTGGTGTACGCGCTGCTGGGGCCCAGCCGGATCCTGGTGCTCGGCCCGGACTCCGCAGTCTCGCCGCTCATCTTCGCCGCCATCATCCCGCTGATGACCGTGCCTGACCCGGCCACCGCGATCGCCCTCGCCGGGATGCTGGCACTCATGGTCGGCCTCATCGAGACCGGCCTCGGCATGGGCAAGCTGGGGTTCATCGCCGACCTGCTCAGCAAGGAGATCCAGGTCGGCTACATGAACGGCTTGGCCATCACCATCTTCGTCGGCCAGCTCCCCAAGCTCTTCGGCTTCTCGACCGACGCGGACACCTTCGTCCAGGAGGTCAAGGCGTGAGCACTTCTTCGCGAAGATCAAGCCGGCGCTGCGCGACATCGCCGCTCACGACCCGGAGTCAGACGACGCGCCCCACCGCTGGGTGGACGCGCTGGAGGACGAGGAAGAGAGCCAGGACTACTGAGGCGCGCCGGTGGGCCGGCCCGCCAGCACCTTCCACAGGTCGGGCAGGTCGCGCAGGCGCATGGCGCGCGCGGCCGGTGAGTAACCGATCGCGCGCTTGGGCAGCCGCAGACGCAGCACGCCGGGACGCGACTTGAACACGAGGGGCGGGTCGAGCTCCAGCGACTCGCCGTCGAGGCCGACCGGGATGGGCGCGCCGGAGGTGACCTCGAACGCCGGCGCGCTCCACGTCTTGTAGCCCTCGTAGATCTCCGGCTTGGACGCGGCCACCGCGGCGACGGCGCGCGTTGCGCTCGCCGCGTCGGGCACGACCAGCGTGAGCACGCCGAGCTCGCCCGTGTCGAGCCACGGCCGCGAGGTCAGCGTGGTCGGCGTGGTGCCGTAGGGCCCGTTGGACACCTGGATGACGTGAGCGCCCTCCTGCCGCTCGCCGTCGGGTGTGTCGAAGCGCAGGTCGAACGGTCGGCTGTCGGGCCCCAGCATCTCCGGCAGCGCGGACAGCGTGACCTCCCGCTTGTTGTCGCGGTACTCGGGGGAGCTGACGATCTCGGCATACAGGCCCAGCGAGACGTTGTTGACGAACACGCGGCCGTTCACTTCCGCGAGGTCCATTGTCTGCTCCAGGGCGTCGTCGTAGGCGTCCAGCGCCCCGACCACGTCGTCGCGGTCGAGGCCGATGTCGAGCGCGAAGTGGTTGCGCGTACCCGCGGGGATCACGACCATCGGCAGCTCACGCTCGGCGGCGATGGACGAGACCAAGGCCTGCGAGCCGTCGCCGCCGGCCATGCCGAGCACGTCGGCGCCACGGTCCGCGGCGGCGCGCGCGAGCTCCAGCAGGTCGTCGCCGGGGCGCAGGACGACCGGCTCGATACCTCGCGCGCGGCACTCGTCCTCGAGGCGGAACTTCTCCGCCTTCCCGCCGCCGGACTTGAGGTTCATGATCAGCACGCCGCGCCGGGCCGGCGGCACGGGGCGGCCCGGCGTCCTCGTGTCCTTGAGACTCCTGACGTCGCGGACCAGCGCATACCGCGCCAGGATCACCGCGCCGCCGAGCGCCACGAGCCGCGCGAGCAGCGACCAGATGGACGAGGCGTCGCGCGAGATCTGCAGCACGACGATCGCGACGACGGCGCCGGCCGTGAGGGCCACGGCCGCCCAGCGGCTCGCGCCCGACCGCGTGAGCGCCCACCACACCCCCACGAAGGCGACGAGCAACAACAGAAGCTGAGCGATGGCGGTGAGCGGGTCGCCCAGCACGGCGAGGACCGTGATGACGATCACGGCCAGGACGATGAGGATGGCGACGGCCGCGGCGGACCGGCGTTTCGCCGCCGGCCTCCTCGTACTCCCGTCCGCCATGTCGTGCCTCCCGTCCCGCCTTGCCGCACTCTCTCCGAAGGCTTCCCGGAGACCGCGGTCACTTGTCAACGGCGCGCCGCTCGCCAGCACTCAGAGCGTCGCGAACATCTCGTGCGAAAGCATGCCGCGTTCTACCTCGACGCCGAGGACACCTACCAAGGTATCAAGGACGTCGACATGGTGCCCAGCCTGAGTGCGCGCAACATGGAGTGCATCAAGATCGGCAAGGACTTCATGTTCGAGCACGGCTACATCAAGCACGACTTCGACATCGACGAGCGGGCGCGGCCGGAGTTCCTTGAGAAGACGGCGGAGGAAGTGCTCAAGGAGGAGTGGGCGCGCCGAAGCTGGACCAAGCTTTCCCAGGGCGGCGGGATCGACGTCGAGGGCGTGCGGCTCGGGTAGCACGGATGAGAGGCGCGCGGTCCATGGATTCCCCCGTGGACCGCGCGCCATCTTCGTCGACGTCGCCACTGGCGGCGAAGCCGCAATCGACAAGGCATGAAACGAGGTCCGGAATGCGCACGCTCCTTGTGGTTCTGATGGCGATCGGCTCGATCCTGCTCGCGTTCCTGCTGGCGGGCGTTCTGTCCACGAACCTCAGGTTCTTCATCTGGCTCGCCATGATCGGCCTCGTCATCTGGGACATCTGCATGCTCGTGACACGTCCGTGGAGATACAGCTGACGCAGACCGCGGTCATCTGAAGTGCACCGCACATCACCCAATCGAGGAACTGGAGAGTCGCACATGAGCGAGATGATGGTTCTCGGTTTCGAGAACGAGCTGGAGGCCGACCGGTTCGGCGTCAAGCTCGCGGAGCTGCAGAAAGACATGATCGTGCAGCTGAGCGACGCGGCCGAGGTCGTGCGCGACCTCGATGGCAAACCGCACGTCAAGCACGGTCACGGCCCGGTAGGCGCAGGCGCCATGGGCGGCGCCTTCTGAGGCATGCTCTTCGGCCTGCTCTTCTTCATGCCGTTCCTCGGCATGGCGATCGGCGCCGGCCTTGGCGCCCTGTTCGGCAAGGGCGCCAAGGACGGAGGACAAGTTCATGGCCGCCGTCGAGGGCACGAACACGACGCTCGTGCGTTCCAACCTCACCGAAGAGCAGGAGGCGGAGCTCAAGCACGCCTTCGGCGCCAAGCACCACAAGAAGGAAGCGGCCGCCTGACGAACAAGAGAGGCGCTCGACCTTGTCTGCGGCAGTTACCATCTGGTAACTTCCACGCACTCATCAGCCCCTGGGGGGGCCGGCCCGGGATGAAGCTGTCTGATCGTCCGGCGCCTCCACAAGAACGGAGCTCATATGTGCTGCTTGTTCTCATCGTTGTTCCTGTTCGGACCGCGCTTCGCGATCATCATCTGGTGGATCGCGAATCCGACTCGCTGGGACGTCGCGTTCAGCAGTTGGCTCTGGCCGGTCGTCGGTTTCCTGATCGCGCCATGGACGACGCTGATGTGGGTGATCTGCGCGCCCGGCGGCGTGCACGGTCTGGACTGGCTCTGGATCGGGCTCGCCATCGCCCTCGACGTCACCACGTGGTCAGGCGGCGCGAAGTCCGGCGTCGACCGCAGGTCCGCGGCCGCCGCGTGACGACCCACCTCATGATCCAGGCGGGACTGGAGTGCCGATGAACGATGAGGCCATTGGTCGAGACGGGGCCGATCGACTACCTCGTGGTCGAGTTCCCGGCCGGCAAGGCCGACTTCTCCGGCGCGATGGCGGAGAAGGTCGGAGAAAACGTCGGCCACATCGCCGCGGCACTCGTCTGGGAGAACACCTGGGCGGCGCCGTTCACGGCCTCCATCCGCCGCTCCGGCGGCCAGTTGGTCGCCAGCGGCCGCATCCCGCCTCAAGCGATCATCGCCGCCGCCGAGGCAAGCGCCGACGCCGCACTGACGGAAAGAGCCTGACATGCCGCTTGGACCTGGACGTAGAGGGCCAGGAGTGACTGGACGGACGGCCGCTGTCGTGGCTGTCGCCACACCCGGGCGCGGCGCGCCCGGGCCCGGGTGTGCAGCCGAGACGCGGCGTCGGCGCGCCGGGGATCGGCGTGAGGCCGGGACCGCGGTCGGAAGGATTCAGCCCCGGTCGCTGAAGCCAGCGCAGAACTCCGACCGCCCGAACAGAGTGGACGAAGCCACCACGGGGGTGAGGGTCCAACGACCCTCACCCCCGTACGCGCTACGGGAACGACGTAGACTCGGCGACGCGCGCTCCGAAGGCTCGCGATGCCCTTCAGGAGGTCAAGCTGCAGCTGGTCGCGGAGGCCCCCGAGGGTGCCGAGGCCGATCCGTTCGAGGCCGAGGAGCTCACGGACGCTGCGAAGGCCGAGCACAAGGACGGCAAGAAGGGCAAGAAGAAGGGGGCAACAAGAAGTCCAAGAAAGCGAAGTGACCCGGCGACGTCGGCGAGGGAGTAGCCATGGCAACGACTGACAACCCATCCGCCGAGACGGCCGAGCGCTGGTACGCACTCTCGGCCGCCGACGTCGCCGGGAGGCTCCACGTGGACCCGGCGACCGGCCTCTCGGCGGCAAAGGCCGCCGAGTCGCTGCAGAAGGACGGACCGAACGCCCTTCCCGAAGAGAAGGGCGAGCCGGGCTGGCGGCGGTTCCTCGACCAGTACCGCGCCTACATGCAGATCATCCTGCTGATCGCCGCCGTCATCTCGCTGGTCATCGGCCAGTGGAGCACGGGTCTCGTGCTCATCGCGCTCACGGTGTTCAACGCCGTGACCGGCCTGCGCCAGGAGGGCAAGGCCGAGAGCGCGATGAACGCGCTCAAGTCGCTGATGAAGCAGACCGCGCGCGTGCGTCGCGACGGCGCTGAGGCCGAGATCCCCGCCGAGGAGGTGGTCGTCGGCGACGTCGTCATGCTCGAGGCAGGCGACGACGTCGCCGCCGACGGGAGGATCATCGAGGCGCACTCGCTGGACATCGACGAGTCCGCGCTCACTGGTGAGAGCGTGCCGGCGTCCAAGACCACGGACCCGCTGGCCGACACGGACTTGGGCCCGGGCGACCGCACCAACGTGGCGTTCATGAACACGCCGGTCACCCACGGCAGCGGCGTCATGATCGTCACCGGCACCGGCGCCGACGCCGAGGTCGGCAAGATCGCCGGCATGCTGGCGGCGACCACCAAGGAGCAGACGCCGCTGACCCGCCAGCTCGACACCATGACCCTGTGGATCGGCGCGGCCGCCCTCGGGACGATGATCCTCATGTTCGTGCTGGGGCTCTCGCGGGGCCAGAGCGCCGAGAGCCTGTTCATCACCGCCATCGCCCTGGCCATCGCGGCCATCCCGACGGCGCTGCCGACCGTGCTCCAGGTGATCCTCTCGGCCGGCGCGAAGCAGCTGGCCGCCGAGAAGGCCATCGTCAAGGACCTGGTGTCTGTGGAAACACTCGGCTCCACCTCCGCCATCAACTCGGATAAGACGGGCACGCTCACGATGAACCAGGTGACCGTGGTCGAGGTGCTCGACCCGGTGGACCGCTACACGGTCAGCGGTATCGGATACGGCCTCGACGGGCAGGTGCACCACTCGGCCGGCACCTCCCTCTCCGTCGACGACGCCATCCTCCCCTACGTCATCACCAACGACGCCCAGCTCGAGAACGGCAAGGTCGTCGGCGATCCCACCGAGGGAGCGCTGCTGGTGCTCGCGCACAAGGCCGGACTCGACATCGAGGGCAGCCGGGGGCGTTACCCTCGCCTCGCCACGCTCCCGTTCGACCCCACGTACAAGCTGATGGCCACCTTCTGCAAGACCACTGACGCCTCGGGCAAGGGAGTGGTGCGCTGCTTCGTCAAGGGCGCAGCGCCCGCCGTGTTCGACCGCACCACGACCGCACTCGCCAACGGAGAGACCATGCCCTGGGACGACGCGCTCAAGAAGAAGGCGGACGACGCGTCGGTCCGCATGGCGGGCGAGGGCCATCGGGTGATGGCCGCGGCCGTCTGCGACCTGGACCCCGCCGCGTTCGACCCCGAGGGCGAGCTGCTCGGCTACGTCACCGGCCTTCAGCTGACATCGGTCGTCGGCATGGTCGACCCGCCGCGCGAGGAGTCCAAGGTGGCGGTCCGGGACGCGCAGCGCGCCCACATCCGCGTACGCCTGGTGACCGGCGATGACGTCACCACAGGCGCCGCCATCGCCAGACAGCTCGGCATCCCCGGCGAGGCGATGCTGGGCACCGAGTTCGCCGCGCTCAGCGAACAGCAGCGTCTGCGGCGCATCGACGACATCGGCGTCGTCGGCCGCGTGGCTCCGGAGCACAAGGTGCTCCTCGTCGAGACACTGCGCAAGAAGGGCCAGGTGGTCGCGATGACCGGCGACGGCGTCAACGACGCGCCGGCCATCAAGGCGGCCGACATCGGCATCGCCATGGGCAGCGGCACCGAGGTGGCCAAGAACGCCGGCCGCATGATCCTCTCGGACGACAACTTCGCGACCATCGTCAAGGCGGTCGAGAAGGGTCGTGCCGTCTACGACAACCTCAACAAGTTCATCCGCTTCGTGATGCTCGAGCTGGCCGCCTACATCATCACGTTCCTGGGAGCCAGCATCCTCAACATCGCCGCGGGGCAGCCGTTCTCGGCGTCGCAGATCCTCTACATCAACTTCCTGGTCAACGCGCCGCTCGGCATCGCTCTCGGCATGGACAAGGAGACTCCCGGGCTCATGGAACGCTCGCCGCGTCCTCGCGACGCGACGATCATGACCAGGGGCCTGCTCACCACAGCGGGCCTCGTGGGACTGTTCATGGCCGTGTGCACGCTGGCGCTGATCAGCTACGGCACCACACACTACGACAGCGTGGCGATCGGCTCGTCGATGGGGCTGACGGTGTTCTCGCTGCTCATCGTCGCCTCGGCCTTCCAGGCCAGGAGCGTGACGGTGACGGCGCTCACCAGCGAGACGTTCGACAACAAGCATCTGAACTGGACGGCGCTGGCGGAGATCGTCCTCGCCGTTCTCATCACGCAGATGGACGCCATGCGCCGCATCTTCGGGACCGAGCAGCTGACCGGCAAGCAATGGCTGCTCGCGCTGGTGCCGGCTATCGCGCTGTTCTTCCTCTGGGAGCTCGGCAAGCTGATCGCGCGGCGCGGGACGGAGTCGGCGACGGCTCCTGGAGTCGCTCCCGCAGAGGAGCCCGCCGCCTAGACAGAGGCCAGGTCCGGCTTGCCCTCCGGGGTGGGACCGGACCCGGCCGGCCAGGCGGACCTACCGCGTCGTAGGTTGCGAGCTTCTCCGAGAGTGGGTTGACCTGAGCGCCGCTTCCGGCGGACACCAGCATCAGCACAGGGTACGTCTTGGGCACGTCCTTGCCGGCCTCGGGGAGCTGAGCGATGACTTGGCCGGCAGGGACGGTCGCGCTCACCGATGGTGCGGTCCGGTCAGGCCGGGCGGCCGAACAGCTTACGGATATCGCGGATGGGGATCGCCAGCCAGATGGCGATGAGCAGGTAGATCGAGATGCCGAGCCGAGGCACGAAGAAGCCCAGGAACGCCGCCACGATGTAGGCGACGAGGCTCGGCATGAGCTGGTACTTGACCCGGGATTCCTCCTTGCGCTCGTCGCTGATGTCGTCGCCGAAGAGCCCCTCGCGCTCGGCATGCCGCTCCAGGACGATGAGCATCAGGACCATGACCAGCAGCACGAGGCCGTAGAAGACGACGGCGACGCGTTCCGCGGCCACAACGTGCGCCCACTCGCTCATCATCCGCGTCGGGAAGGGGAGGAACGCGCAGAAGAGCAGCAGCACGAGATTGAGGCGCATGAAGACGCCGTCGAGGTGGTCGAGAGCGTCGATCAGGGTACTGTGCTCCATCCACACGGCGCCGATCGTCATGAATGAGATGAAGTAGGCCAAGTAGACTTCCCACTCCCCACCCAACTCATGAAGCGCCTCGCCGCTCGTGTGGATGTGCTCGATGGCCGGCACGGCGATCTCGAGCACGAGCAGCGTGATGGCGATGGCGAAAACGCCGTCGCTGAACGCCTCCAAGCGGTTCTTCTTGTGCGTGACGCGCGACTCGTTCGCCATCGTGCGACAACTCCCCCAGGAGCGCCGGCGTCGCTTGCGCTGGCCGGCGTCTACCCGCTGAAACTGACGGCGAGCGGGCGGCCCGCTCAGCCTCCCGCCCGCCGTGACTCACTCGAACGCGGCCGCCTGCGTCAGGCGATCGCTTCCTTCTGCTTGTGGTGCTTCGCGCCGAAGGCGTGCTTGAGCTCTTCTTCCTGCTCGGCCGTGAGGTTGGAGCGCACGAGCGTGGCGTTCGTGCCCTCGATGGCGGCCAGGAACTTGTCCTCGGTCATCTGGCTGATGATGAGGAACCAGCCGGCCTTGCCCGGCGGAATGGCGTCGCCCATCTGCTCGAGGACCTGCTGCTTGATGCCGGTCTTGCCCAACTTGCCGAAGAGGGCGCCCATCCCGGCGCCGATCGCCAGGCCGAGGAACGGCACGAAGAAGAGCAGGCCGAACAGCATGCCCCAGAACGCGCCACCCATAGCACCCGCACCGACCAGGTGTTCGCCGCTCTTGACGTGCGGCTTGCCGTCCGGGTCGCGCACGACCTCGGCAGCGTCGCTCAGCTGCACGATCATGTCCTTCTGCAGCTCCGCGAGCTTGACGCCGAACCGGTCGGCCTCCAGTTCGTTCTCGAAGCCGAGTACCATCATCTCGCTCATAGACTCTCCTTCTCATTCACACTGCCTGAGTGGTGCATAAGCCTACCCTACTTCCGCCGCTGAGGACTGCCGGCGCACCGTCGACTGCTTGGCCTTTGTGACCAAACGGTCAACAAGGATACACCGGGGCGCCGGAGCAGACGACCCGAGGGTTACCGGCGGGTGACCTGTCCACCGCGAGGCCACGTTGAAACCGGCGCGGCAGGCGGACCGCTCCGCGCGCGGTACGCGTGACAGTGGGGCGGACGGAGGCTAGGCTTGGGCGGTCCGAGGTCCCTGGATGGGAGGCCGAATGTTGGCAGCCGTGATCGTCATCGTGCTCATCGCCGTCGTGGCGTTCGGCCTGCTCATCTTCTGGCTCATGCGCCGGAGCCAGACCGAAGTGCCGCAGGCCACGCATGCTCGGGCGGCGCGACAGCCGCAGGTCGTCGGCGCCGACGAGAAGGGCGATGCGATCCTCGACACGGACGAGCCCGAGGAGCCACCGCGGGACGAGGGCGCCTTCGAGAGTCTGCTGCAGGACGAGATCCACGCCCGCGGCACGCAGCCGCCGCGGGCGGACGACGAGGCCTGAGTCCGGCCGGACTCGCGGGCTGACCGGAGGCGGCTGTGGGCACCACTGAATGGCTGGTGGTCATCGCCGTCGTCGGCGGCCGGCTCATCCTGCCGCTGTTCATCCCGTACTTCCCGGTGCCGGCGCTGCTGGCGTGCCTGATCCTCGACTCGGTCGACCAGAGCATCTTCCAGCAGTTCCCCAAGATCCCGCTGGACGGTTACCAGTCCTACGACAAGGCGCTGGATGTCTACTACCTCTCTACCGCCTACCTCTCCACGCTGCGCAACTGGACCAACCAGGGCGCGTTCCGCATGAGCCAGTTCCTGTACTACTACCGCATGCTCGGCGTCATCATCTTTGAGATGACCCAGGTGCGGGCGGTCCTCTTCATCTTCCCGAACACCTTCGAGTACTTCTTCCTGTTCGTCGAGGCCGTGCGGCTCGGCTGGGACACCAAGCACATGGGCAGGAAGACGGTGATCCTCTCCGCGGCGGCCATCTGGATCTTCATCAAGCTGCCGCAGGAGTGGTGGATCCACATCGCCCAGCTCGACATGACGGACTTCATCAAGGAGACCCTGTTCGGAGTGCAAGCGACGGACAGCTGGGCTACGGCCATCTCCAACCGGCCATGGGTGCTGATCCTGGCGATCGTGATCGTGCTCGCCACCATCGGCATCGCCTACTGGATCATCCGGAAGAAGGCACCACCGTTCGACCACAAGCTCAGGCTCAAGGCCGACCCGCTCCCGCCGCTGCTGCGCGGCGCGGAGCTCTACCGCAAGGTCCGCGCCGATACCAGCATCTTCGGCTGGGCACTGCGCGAGAAGGTCGCGCTCACGGCCATCGTCTGCATCATCTTCGGCCTCATGCTGTCGGGCGGGACGGCGCACCCGCTGCGCATCCTGATCGGCGTGGCGACCTTCACGGTCATCAACGCCGCGGTGAGCCACTCGATGGCGCTGCGTGGACGCAGCTGGCGGCTGCTCGCGACCGAGCTCGTCACGATGCTCATCGTCAACCTCATCATCGTGCTCGCGCTGGCAGCTCTCGACCGCTTCCTCGGCGTGCGCAGCGCACGAGTGGACTTCAGCACCACGCTGTTCTTCTCGTACCTCCTGACGCTGATCATCGTGCTGTACGATCGCTACCGTATGGTCTACAAGGCGCGGCGGCTGTACCGGCAGGACGAGAAGACGACCGGCGGGGCGGCGGCGGCGCCGGCCTGAACCGGACCGCAGCGGCGGACGTCCCACAAGCTGCGGCGTCCGTCTGACGGGAGGTTGGCCGCGTGGACCAGCTCCTGCACTACATCGTCCACCTCGACGAGTACCTGACGCAGGCGGTCGAGGCGCTCGGGCCGTGGGCCTACGGCGCGATCTTCCTGACCATCTTCTGCGAGACCGGTCTGGTCGTCGCGCCGTTCCTGCCCGGCGAGTCCCTGCTGCTGACCGGCGGCACGCTCGCCGGCGCCCGCGTGCTGCACGTCGCCGTGTTGTGGCCGCTCCTGGTGGGAGCGGCCTTCCTCGGCGACGTCGTCAACTACCTGATCGGACGCTGGCTCGGCAGGCACCTGCTGAGCAAGCCTCGCAAATACCTCAAGCCCGAACACGTGCAGGAGGCGCACGAGTTCTACGAGGAGCACGGGGGCCTGGCCATCGTCGCCTGCCGGTTCCTCCCCATCGTGCGCACGCTCGTGCCCTTCGTGGCCGGCGTGACGAAGATGGAACTCCACCGCTACCTGTTGTTCGCGGCGCTGGCCGCCGTGCTCTGGGTGACCGTGTTCCTCGGCGCCGGGTACCTCTTCGGCAACATCCAGTGGGTACAGGACTACCTGGCCGTCGCCCTGGCGATCGCCGTCGCCGCCTCGGCGGTCCCGGGCTTCATCATCTGGGCAGTGCACTACATGCGGCGCCGGCGTGCGCGGGTGCCTTGACGCGGCGCTTCGCGACGGAGGCGGCCACACCCGGTGGGCCTCGTAGTATTGCGGGGTCACGACCCGCCCCCGATGCGGTACGCTGCCGGGGCCGGGAACATCCCGCACCGGTACGAACGCGTAGCGGAGGCAGGGGCGCCTGCGACGGTGACCAGCCGGTAAGCCGGGTGGCGGATATGAGACAATGCCGCTCCAAAGCCACTGAACGGGGAGCCCGATGATCGCGAGCGCGGCAGTAAGCCCGGCGGGGATATTGGTCGGATCGTTCGTCACAAACAGGTTCTTCAGCTTGGGATTCTGGGCCGTCAACCTGCTGTTGCTGTTGGCCGTCGCCGGCGTCGTCATCGTACTGGCCACCGACGACCGCGACCCCAGCACCGTGCTCGCGTGGCTCTTCGTGGTGCTCCTGCTGCCGGTCCTCGGGCTCATTGCCTACTTCTTCATCGGGCGCAACTTCCGCCGAGACTCACCGCGCCGGCGCAAGATCATGGCCCAGATGGACGCCGTCGCCGTCGAGTCGTTAGCGCCGGTGATGGCCGCCAACACGGAGTTCACCGACGACGCCGTCGCGGACCTGGCCGCGACCCCCGGCGCGCGCATCGAGTCGATCGGTTTCACCGAGGGCGGCGTAGCGCCGCTGCCGGCCGACACCGTGGACATCTATACGGCCGGCTCGCAGAAGTTCCCCGCCCTGCTCGCGGAGATGGCGACGGCCGAGAAGTACATCCACCTCATGTACCTGATCTGGGAGATGGACGAGCTGACCGCCAAGGTCAAAGACATCCTGCTCGACCGCATGAAGGCCGGGGTCAAGGTCCACATCCTCTACGACTGGCTGAGCTGCATGAGCTACAAGAAGGACGAGCTCAAGGAGCTCGCCGGCGCCGGCGCCGTCGTCATGCCCTGCTACAAGCGCCTGCCGCAGATCAACTACCGCAACCACATGAAGATGGTGATCATCGACGGCAGGTCCGTGTACAGCGGCGGCATGAACATGGGCCAGGAGTACATCGACGGCGGCCCCCGCTTCGACGTGTGGCGCGACACCTCGTTCCGCCTCAGCGGACCGGTGGTCGCGCCCTACCTCATGCTCTTCGCCTCCACGTGGCTCTACAACGGCGGCAAGGAGGATCTGGCCACCGAGTACATGCCGCCGGCCGCGCAGCACCACCGGCACGAGGGCATCCCGGTCCAGGTGTTGCACTCGAGCGTGCAGACCACGTTCAAGACCAACCGCGACGTGTTCATCACGGCGCTCACCAACGCGCGCGAGCGCATCTGGATCCAGTCGCCGTACTTCGTGCCCGACGAGCCGCTCATCACCGCGATGTGCACCGCAGCCGCGAGCGGCATCGACGTGCGCTTCATGATGACCGGCATGCCGGACAAGAAGATCCCGTTCTACGCAGCGCATGCGTACTACCCGGCGCTCCTGCGCGCGGGCGTGAAGGTCTACCAGTACAAGGCCGGCTTCCTGCACGCCAAGACGGTGACGGTGGACCATCGAGCTCTCCGTCATCGGCACCTGCAACTGGGATATCCGCAGCCTCATCCTGCACGACGAGGTGGTCGCGATCTTCTACGACCGCGGCGTCGCGACACGATACGCCGACCAGTACGAGCGCGACCTGCAGGACTGCGTCGAAGTCACCGACGAGGATCTCGCCAAGCTCACCCGCGGGCAGCGGTTCCGCAACTCGAGCTACCGGCTGTTCTCGCGACTGCTGTAGGGAAGAATGTGGGTAAGCAGGCGGGCGGAGCGCCTGCGACATTGCGCCCACGATGGGCGCTGGTTACCATCGGGTCACCCATGAAGCCGGCCCCTCGACGGACCGGCGAGAGACAGGGAGGGACAACATGCGCATGAGAAGAAGGCCATTGCTCGCGGCCGCTGTCGTCGGCGGTACCGCATATCACATGGGCAAGAGGGGCCAGCAGAGCCGCGATCAGGAAGCCGACCAGGACGCCCAGATCGCCGACCTGCAGGCGCAGCAACAACAGCAGCCGGCGGCGGCGCAGGCCGCTCCCGCGGCTCCCGCGGCCGGAGAAGATCCCATGGCCAAGCTGACGCAGCTCAAGGGTCTGCTCGACCAGGGCGTACTCACCCAGGCGGAGTTCGACTTCCAGAAGACCAAGATCCTGCAGAGCATGTAGCCGTTCGGCACTCGGCTGACGATCACAGAAGGAGAACGGAATGGCTATGGGACCGGTAGAGATCCTCGTCGTCGGATTCGGTGAGGTCGCCGATTTCAAGGGTGACGCGCTCGCCGAGCTGAAGCGGCTCAGCGAGCACGACATCGTGCGCGTGATCGACCTGCTCGTGGTGCACAAGGAAGATGACGGCTCGATCGACAAGGTCGAGATCTCGGACGAGCACGAGCTGACCAAGCTCGGCGCCCTCGCGGGCGCCCTGATCGGCTTCGGCACGGCCGGTGAAGAGGGCGCCGAGGAGGGCGCCGAGGCCGGAGCGGATCTCGGCGACGAGGGCACCGTCTTCGACGATCAGGAGGTCTGGTACATCGCCGACGAGATCCCTCCGGGCACCACGGCGGCGATCTGCCTGCTCGAGCACCGCTGGGCGATCCCGCTGCGCCACGCGATCGCCGGCGCCGGCGGCGTCGCGCTCGCCGACCGCTGGCTGCACCCAGAGGACCTGCTGGCAGCGGGCGCCGAGATCGGCATGGCGCTCGAAGACTGACCGCGCGCTGAGCGGCAAGAAGACGAGCGACGGCGACGGCCGGCGGACGGGAGAGTCCGCCGGCCGTCGCCGTCTCCGCGACGTGCGCAAGAACGCGGCGAACGGGGTAGGCTCCGCCGCGTGAACGCTCAGACCTCAGCGCCGGAGACACAAGGCCCGGGCGCCGACGCGGCCCCGCCGCAGGCGCCGGCCGCGCCTACCGTCCCGTCCGGCATCGGACCGGCCGAGGGCACCTACCCGTGGGGCCTCTACTTCCACGTCATCGTGGTCTCCTTCGTCGGCGGCTTTCTCGTGCTCGGCTGGTTCGTCCTCTACGAGGCGCTGAACAAGCTCATCTGGGAGAACGGCTATGTCACCGGCCACGCCTGGATGTTCCCGGTCATCTGCCTCCCGTTCTCCCTGGTCGTCGGCCTGCTGGTCAGGTACGCCAAGGCGCCGAGCAACCTCGACGGTTCCATGCTCGACAGCCTGACCGGCGACGTGATGCACCTGAAGTGGAAGGACCTGCCCCAGACCATCGCCACCTCGCTGGCCTCGCTCTTCTCAGGCGCCGTGCTCGGCCCGGAGGGCGCCATCGGCAACATCGCCAGCAAGATCGCCGCGCTGTACTGCGACCTGCTGCACATCCCGGCGGACAGGCGACCGAAGCTCGTCTTTGCCAGCGTGTCCTCCGGCTACAACGGGCTGCTCGAGAACCCTATCTTCGCGGCGGTGCTCGGCACCGAGATTGCGGAGACCAAGCAGCAAGGGCTCTCCACGCTGCCTGCCAGCCTCATCGGCGGGGCCGTCGGCTACGGCATCTTCCTGATCCTGGGCGAGGTCGGGTTCCTCGGGTTCCTGCACCTCCCGCCCGTCGGGGACTACACCCTGTGGTACGCCCTGCTCATGGTCCCGCTGGCGCTGGTCGGCCTGGTCCTGGCGTTGTTCACCGCGCTCTTCATGCGCGTGGCGACCGGGTTCTTCGAGCGCTTCAAGGACCAAGTGGTGCTACGGGCGCTCATCGCCGGCGTGATCTTCAGTGTGGTCGGCGTCTTCGCGCCCATCGTGATGTTCGCCGGAGAGACCCAGGCGCAGACGGTCATCAAGGGCGCCGCCGGGTACGGCATCGCCGTGCTGCTGGTGATGGCCGTCGGCAAGCTGGCCCTGATGGCCGTGGGGTTCAGGAGCGGGTTCCTCGGCGGGCCGACGTTCCCGCTCATCTTCGCCTCCACCTCCGTCGCCCTGGCGCTCAACCTGGCGTTCCCCGGTGTTCCGGTGGCGATCTTCGTGGCCGGCATCATGGCCGGTGCGGTCTACGTGCTGTTCCGCACCCCGCTCATGGTGGTGCTACTCACCGGGTTCATGCTGGACGAGGGCGCCACCATGATGGCGCTCATCGTGATCGCCATCGCGACCGTGATGATCGTCACGCCGCCGCTGCAGAAGCGCATCGCGGCACGGCAGGCGGCTCGGCAGGCCGCACAAGCAGAGGCCGGCTAGAAGCGGCCGGAAGGGGTTGGGGCCATGACACCGACCGACCCGATCACCATGAACGAGGCGCCGGCGCCCGATGGAGCGTGGAAGCGCCGGGCGGAGCTCGAGTTCGGCGCCAAGGGCGCCTTCGACGACGCTTCGCTCGAGTGGCGTCGGCTGTTTGCGGAGCTGTTCGGCACGTTCCTGCTGGTCCTGGCCGGCGCCGGCGGCGCCGTCGTCGGCGCCCAGTCCGGCGGCGCGGTGGGCAGGGCGGCCGCGGTCACCGCGCCGGGCCTCACGGTGATGGCGGTCATCCTGTTCATGGGGGCCGTCTCGGGAGCGCACCTCAACCCGGTCGTCAGCGTCGCCTTCGCGGCGCGCGGGGACTTCCCGTGGAGGCGCGTCCCCGGCTACATCGTGGTGCAGTTGCTCGGGGCGACGCTGGCCTGCCTGTTCCTGTGGGCCGTGGTCGGCAAGTACGGGGTGCTCGGCGCGACCGAGCCCGGAGCCGGCGTGAGCACGTGGCAGGCGATGCTCATGGAGCTGGCTCTCACGACGGGCTTGGTCAGCGTGATCCTGGGCACGGCCTCGGGAGCCCAGAACGTCGGCATGTTCGGCGCCATCGCAGTGGGCGGCTACATCATCCTCGCCGGCCTGTGGTCGAGCCCCATCAGCGGGGCCTCGATGAACCCGGCGCGGTCGTTCGGCCCCGACCTGGCGCTGCTCGACTTCAGCGCCTACTGGGCCTACGTGGTCGGGCCGTTCGCCGGAGCGCTGCTCGCCGTGGGGTTCGCCTGGATCCTGCGCGGGGCCGGCGGGGGGCGCACCTCCCGGCTCGCCGCCCAGGGCAGGCTGGAGGAGCCGGAGGACGCGGCTGCGCCCGAGGCCGGCGAAGCCGCCAGGGACCCGGACAGACCGTGACCGGCACGGTGGAAGCGCCGCCTTCTTGACTCTGCCGTCGGCGCGGCGTCTACTCGGGCCGTCCGGCCCGCGCCAACCGCTCGACGTCCACGGCGCTGAGCTCGCGGCGCTGCCGGGGCATGCTGGCCGGCGCAGCTTCCTCCGCCTCCGGCGTGACCGCAACGTGCCGTTCGTACCAGCCGTGGTACCGCGCCACGAACGGCGCCGACGTGAGGCCGTGGAGGATCACGCTCAGCCCGACGGTGACGCAGACCGTAGCGAGCAGCGTGGTCTCCTCCGGCACGCCCCGCTCGACCACCAGGAGCCCGAAGACCAGCGACGCCAGGCCGCGGGGGCCGAACCAGCCGATGAACGCGACGGTCGGCGCCTTGACCCCGCGGCCCAGCAGGGCGATGGCCACGGGCGCCATGCGCACCACCGTCAGGCTGAGCACGGCGTAGAGCACGATCCGCCACGTGAGGTGCGTCAGCGTCGGGCCGATCACGAGCGCGCCGAAGCCGATCCAGACGGCCGCGGCGAGCAGGTCGCCGGTCTCCTCGGTGAACAGCCCGGCCGCGCCGTGCTCGCCGGAGGTGCGGCCGAAGGCCATGCCGCCGGCGAACGCGGCGATGAACACGCTGCCGCCGAGGCCGGAGGCGGTGGCGAAGGCCAGGACCGCGGTCGCCAGCGGCAGGATCTGGCGCCACGCCCCGCCGAGCCAGCCGCGGCGCTCGGCGAGGCGGAACAGCAGTCCTCCGCCGATGCCTGCGGTCAGGCCGCCGAGCAGGCCCCAGCCGATCTGGGAGGCGGCATTGTGCGCCACCGCCGACGCCACGCCGCCCTTGAGCTCGGCGTCGGCGATGTCGAGGGCGACGAGGAAGAACGGCACGGCGAGGCCGTCGTTGAGCCCGCTCTCCACATCCAGGGCCTGGCGCACACGCGCGGGGACCGACTGGTCCGTCACGACCTTCTGCCCCAGAGCGGCGTCGGTCGCTACCAGCATCGTGGAGAGCAGGAACACCGAGGCGAACGCCATGCCGGGGAACACGAGCAGGCCGGCGCCGACGCCGGCCAGCAGCGAGAGCGGCAGCCCGACAAGCAGCAGCCGCACCGGCCAGGAGATCTCGTGCCGCAGCGACCGCAGGTCCAGGCGCATCGCGTCACTGAAGAGCAGCAGCACCAGCGCGAGCTCCGCGATCCTCTCCGCCAGCGCGCTCTCCAGTTTGACGTCGAACAGGCCAAGCGCGGAGGCCCCGACGGCGAGGCCGGCCAGCATGAACACCATCGCCGACGTGACGCCTCGGCGGTCCAGCGGTCTGGAGAAGACAGACCAGAGCATGAGGATCACGGTGACGGTGCCCAGCGCCAGCATCTCGCAGAACCCCCCGCGCGTTCGCCCGCCTCACCCGCGGCGGCTCGCACAAATTCTAGCAGCGGGCCGGGCGCCGGATGACGCCGGCGGTTCGCGCCGGCGTCCCAAAGAGGAGGGCCGGGCCGGCTGCGCCGCCCCGGCCCTCCGGGTCTCTCCGTCTGTCTGCCGGCTCAGTACTGGTAGTACTCACCCGAGCTCTGGCTCTGTGTCTGGTCCTGCGTCTGCGGGGCGTACTGGCCGCTTTGCATCTGCTGCATGACCTGTACCGCGGTGTTGATCGGCACGGCGAACCCGATGCCCTCGTTGCCGCCGGACTGCGAGTCGATCTGCTCGTTGATGCCGATGACCTCGCCGGTCGCATTGAACAGCGGGCCGCCCGAGTTGCCGGGGTTGATGGCCGCATCCGTCTGGATGCCGCCGGTGATGGTGGCGCCGTTGGGGGACTGCAGTTCACGGTTCGTCGCGCTCACGACGCCGGTGCTGAGCGAGAAGTCGAGTCCGAGCGGGTTGCCGATGGCGACGACGGACTCGCCGACGGCGACCTTGCTGGAGTCGCCCAAGTTGACCGGGGTCAGGGCGACGGGCGCCTGGCTCGGGTCGATCTTGATGAGCGCGACGTCGGTGGACTCGTCGGCGCCGACGATGGTGGCCGGGATCTGCGTGCCCTGGGTGTCGCTGCCGTTCTTGAACACCACGACGACGGAGCCGGCGGTCACGCCGCTCTCGCTGACGACGTGGGCGTTGGTGAGGATCTCGCCGTCCTTGGAGACGACGAAGCCGGTGCCGATGCCCTGCTGCTCACCGCTGGGCTGGCCCCACATGTCGGTGGTGCCGGGGAACGTCGAGACGATCTCGACCACGCCGTTGATGTTCTGCTGGTAGACCTTCTGTGCGTCGAGACCGCCGGTCACGTACGAGGCTGGCTGGCCTTTGACGATGGTCTGCGTGGTGGTCGAGCCGCCGAGGATACCGGTCGTATAGCCGACGCCCACCAGGAGTGCCGCCCCGATGAACCCGGCGACCATGGTGCTGACGAACTTCTTCATGCTTGCTGCCTTTCTGGCCTGATGCCCGTCGGACCGGACGGGGCTCACGGGTCGAGATGGTTCTCAAGCCGCGCGCTGGAAGCGCTGTGGACACGCGCACGACTACACTCTGTGGTCCTTTGTACCGCCGGAGTCTGGGAATCTGCTGAGAGTCGTCTGGGGGCTTTCTGAGACTCTCCCGCGGGGCGGGCGCCCGTGCATCTGACCGAGGTGACGCATAGTCGTGCCCGCGGGTGCGCGCCCCCGGCCGGAACGCCGACGGCGCCGGAGTGCGAGCGACGCCCCGTGCGGGTAGACCTCCGCCAGCCACACCCCGGAACGAGGAGAAGCGATGAGACCGGTCGTCGACGAGAGCCTGTGCATCGGCTGCGGGACCTGCGAGGAGCTCTGCCCGGACGTGTTCGAGGTCGGCGACGACGGCTTCTCCCATGTCGTCGCCGCCGACCCGGCCGCGGCCTGCGAGAAAGCAGGCTGTTGCGACGAGGCCGCCGAGGAGTGCCCCGTCGGCGCGATCAGCCTCGTCGACTGACAGACGCGCCGGGGGCGTCACGTGAGAGGGACGTGACCGTAAGCACGCACGGACAGAGCGGGACCACGCCTGCCGAGGCCGGCGCCGGAGGCAAGGCTCCTGCCCGCGCCGGCATAGTCCCGGCGACGCCCATCCTCGTCGCGACCGTCGCCAACCTGAACCTCTCGGTGGCCGCGGTGGGGCCGCTGTGCGCCGGACTCCTGATGTCGCAGTTCTGGTGGGGGTCCGTCTTCCTGCTCACGCTCCCCCTGGCGGTCGTGGCCGTGGTGCTGGCCGCCTGGCTCGTGCCGGCGCACGTCATCCCGAAGCACGACGCCGAGAAGCGACTCCTCGCGAAGTCCCACGCCGAGGACCAGAGGAGCGCCGCTCCGACGGGCGCGGCCGGAGCGCAGACTGCCTGACGGTTCAGGCCGCGTCCGAGACGCGGGCCGACTCACCGGCCTGCCGGAACGCCGGGAACAGCAGCAGGGCGCCGAGGAAGAAGCACACGGCGCCCACCCAGGTGCCCCTGTCGGCCAGCGCGAGGTCGACCGCCGTGTCGGCCCTGGGGATGACGAAGGCTCCCACCGCCGAGGCCATGAAGGCAACGGACCCGATCATGTTGAGCCACGCGACCCACCAGGCCGCCTCACGTGGCCGCCACGAGAGCAGGGGGCCCACAGCCACGATCCCGAACAGGCTCGCCGCCAGGAACAGCACCGAGCCGTAGAAGTCCGGGCGCCAGACCACCTGGTCGTACTTGCTGTTGTCGAGCGCCACGGTGATGGCCCAGAAGGTCGTGCCGTTGAAGAACAGGGTACCGGGGAACTGCGCCGCCGCGCCCAGCCAGGCCTTGTCGTGCGGCAGCCAGGCAAGGAACCGCAGGTGCTGCCGCTCGTCGTTGCGCGCCGTCCCCGCCGCGGCCATGCCCGGCGACTGGCTCTGGACGAGCTGCAGGAACGAGGCCGAGGTGAAGAAGATCGACGCGATGAAGAAGGTGACGGCGTCGAGCGTCGGCCCCACGGCGGTCGCGTAGAACGACATCGCGCCGAGCGCGAAGCCGAACGAACCGACCATGAAAAGGACCGCGATGGCCGCGTTGAGGCGTCGCGGTCTCACGCCGGCGCCGGCTCTCCCGCGGACTCCGGCGCGGCGCCTGCCACGGCCTGCGACTCGCCGGCGTCCGCCGCCGGCGCCGCCTCACCCTGCAGCCGCCGGCGCCACCCGGCCAGGACCCGGAAGGCGGCCTCGGCGCCGATGATGGGCTCGTCCGGCGCCTCGAGCTCCGCCGGGTGCAGGATGAACGGTCGCGTCTGCGGGCCGCCCATGCCGCCGTGGAACGAGATCAGCTCCTCGAACGCGCAGCCCTCGTCGAGCTGCTCGTCGTAGAAGCTGTTCACCATGATGTCGGGGACGTGGGTGAACCCGTCCGTGCGCAGCAGGTGGGCCGCGGCCGTGGGCGAGAACGGCGCCAGTGGGTCCTCGCCCTCCACGCGGCCCTCCCTCAGGTAGTTGGCGCCGCGCACGCCGAGCGCCACGGCGCCATGCTCGGCGGACCGCACCAGCAGCCAGCCCACGTGCGGGTGCGCACGCAATGCCGGCAGCAGGTCCGGATGCCGCGCGTCGATCTCCTCCATGGTGAGCCTTCTGGGCTCGTCCATCAGGTAGATCAGCCCCAAGTTGCCCGAGCCCATCACCACGACCTTGCGCTCGCCGACCTGGTGCTTGTCCTCGTCCTTCTGCTTGCGCCCGGTGGCCTCGCGCACGGCCTTGGAGACGGCCGAGTCGTTCTCGTCGCCGGCGCCCAGGTCCTCGACCAGGCCGACCGCGCGCCCGCCGGCTCCCTGCAGGTTGCGCTCCACCAGCTCGTCCAGGCCGTGGCCGTTGCGCTGGAGGAAGGTGGCGCCCTGGGTCTGGCCGTGGTCGGAGAGCACGACGATCTCGTACGGACGCGCGGCGTACTTGCGGGCGCGCGCGATCCGCCCGAACTGCTGGTCGATCTTGCGCAGTACCTCGAGGGCGTCGTGGCGCTCCAGCCCCGAGTGGTGGGCGACCTCGTCGTACCCCGCGAAGCACGCATACACGGCGGGCACGCCCATCATCATGTCGCTGAGGATGCTGTAGACGGTGAAGTCGCGCACGAACACGGCGAGGCCGGCGCGCAGGAACGCGTAGCTGAACGGACGGTGGCCACGAGGGCGCACATCGCGGCGCCGCTGCCGGACCGCCGCGATCCGCTCCAGCACGACCTCGTAGAAGAACAGCACGAAGGTGCGCGTGACGTTGTAGCCGTCGGCGAGGTAGGCGCGGTAGCCGGTGTTGGCCTTCTTCTCCGCCTCCATGCGACTGACGGTGAGGATCACCTCGGCGGCGTCACCCGAGAGCAGGTTGCTGCGGCTGGCGCCTCCATCCGCCAGGAGCCCGTTGCCCGAGGAGTGTCGCTCCTCGATGAGGGCACAGTCGGCGGGCGCCGAGCACGTCATGATGCGCCCGCTCTCCTTCTCCACCCAGCGGAACGCCGGGATGTCGGTGTTGGAGCCGAGCAGCAGGCCGGACTGCGAGGCGCCGGTCTGCGAGCTGAGGTCGGTCTCCCACTCGGAGAGAATGTGCGAGCCCGACGCCACCCAGCGCGCCATCTCCGGCGCGTGCCCGTCCCGCATGGCGCGCTGCAGCACGGGCCGGGCGAGCCCGTCGATCTCGAGGTAGATGATGCCGGGCACGTCGGTCACGGTGCGGCGGTGAGAGCGTCGCGCGATGCGCTGCGTGACGCGCAGTGAGTAGATGTCTTCGTCGTTGGTGCCGAGCAGCACCTCGAGCACGACCGTCACTGCGGCCGCGACCAGTGCGACCACCAGCGCCGCGAAGTAGCCGTTCACGGTGAAGGTCCTGTCGGAGAAGTCGGCGGCGACCCGGACCATCCACGCGTCGAGCAGCAGGACCAGTAGGAACCCGACCGCGAGCATGTACGGCAGGCGCAGGGCGGCCATGAGCGGGGGCACCAGCGCGTTCAGGACGGCGATCAGCGCCGCCGCGACGAGCGCTCCGAGAACGCCCTCGATGTGGACGCCGGGCACGACGATCGCCGCGATGTACAGGGCGACGGCGCTCGTGACCCACAGCAGCAGCAGCCGCCGCACCGTGAGCCTAGGCCTGCCCGGCGCCCAGTGCGGGGTCTCGCCGTATCTCTTGCCCTCAGGCTCTGTCACCTCGCCCCCCTCGTCGCTGTGCAGACCGGGACAGTGTAGACGACGAGAACGAAGGGGGCGGCCGTACCGGCCGCCCCCCTCGTTTCGTGTCGTCCGCTTCTCGCCGGGCGTCAGTCCTTGTCGTGCTTCTCCGAGCCGAAGGCCTTCTTCAGCTCCTCTTCCCGCTCGTGCGAGAGATTGGAGCGCACGAGCTTGGCGCGAGTACCCTGCACGGCGGCGAGGAACTTGTCCTCGGTCATCTGCCCGACGAGCAGGAACCAGCCGGCCTTGCCCGGCGGTACCGCATCGCCCGTCTGCTCCAGCACACGCTGGTCGATGCCGGTCTTGCCGAGCTTGCCGAAGAGCGCGCCCAGGCCGGCGTGCCCCAGAACGCCCCGCCCAGGGCGCCGGCGCCGACGAGGTGGTCGTCGTGCTTGACGTGCGGCTTGCCGTCCTCGTCGCGGACGACCATGGCGGCGTCCTGCAACTACACGATCATGTCCTTCTGCATCTGGGCCAGTGTGCCGCCGAACTCCTCGGCGGCGGCCTCGTTCTCGCACCCCAGCGCCATCAGTTCGCTCATATGCCCTCCTGGCGACGGAGTTCACCTCAGGCTGGGGAAGTACAGCCGCTCGAGGTCCAGAGCGACGCGTTCGAACTCCTCGACGAAGTCGTCGACGCTCATGATCTCGAGATCGGCGGCGCGCAGGATCCATTCGCGCGCCGCGGACCAGCCGATCAGCATGGCGACGAGCGAGGCGATGACGAAGCGAGGGTCCGGCGCGTCCGGATCTCGCGCCTCGCCCTCCTCGGCCGCCGTCTGGCGGGCGAGCTCCACGAGGCGGGCCGTGGCCGCGAACTGGCCGACGGTCTTCTCGTAGGAGAGGCCGTGGAGCGCAGAGTGAGCGATCAGCCGCACGTGGCCCCTCTGGTTGAGCACGGCCTCGCGCAGCATCAGACTCGTCGCCTCGGCCAGGTCCCGCTCTGCCGGGGCGGCGTCGCGGATGACGTTCTCGCGGCGACTCAGCACGGCTCGGTACACCTGCTCCTTCGAGCCCAGGTACCGGTGGACGAGAGCGTGGCTGATGCCCGCCTCGGCGGCGATGTCGCGCACGGTGACGGCGGTGAATCCCCGCTCCGCGAAGAGCTTCTCCGCCGCGTCCAGGATGGCTGCGGTCGTCTGCTCCCTGCTACCCCGTCGCTGCTCGGACTTGCCTTGGGCCATGACGCATCCTTCTCGTCGCCAGACGATGCCCCACTGTGTTGACGGTAGCTTACCCCATGCGGCGTCAGCCGTATTACCATGGGGTAACTTAGCGCTCCGCCATCAAGGAGGGACCCCATGAGCGACGCGTTCGCGCTTGTCATAGTCGCGTATCCGGCCATCGAGCCGGCCCAGAAGGACTTCGACGGGCTCGCGCAGCTCGTCAGAGACAAGAAGGTCAAGAGCGAGGGTCTCATCCTCGTCGAGCACGACGAGAGGGGCGAGGTCCGCGTCGCGCAGACCGGCGACCACCTCGGGCGCAAGGGCATGGGGTGGGGCGGCGGCGTGGGCGTGCTCGTCGGCTTGGCCGCACCGCCGCTGCTCGCCTCCATCGCCGTCGGCGCCGCCGCCGGCGGTATCGTCGGCAAGTTCGCCAAGCACAAGATCGACAGCGGGCTCGAGCAGCGTCTGGGCGAGAAGCTCAAGCCCGGCACCGCGGCGATCATCGCGATCGTCGACGAGGAGCACCGGCACGAGGCCGAGCGCGCGCTCGGCGGCTCGCCGGCCAGGTCCGTCGCGCCGATGGACAAGCGCGGCCTCCGCGGGCTCAAGGACGCGCTCGCCGAGGCGACCGGCAAGTTCGTGCCCGACCGCACCGTGCTGCCGATCCCGGACAAGGCCTTCGGCGGCACCACCGGCCGGACGCTCAAAGACTCGGTCGCCGACTGGTCGTTCATCCCCGGGCCCAAGGCCCCGGAGGACGCGCCCAACGTGCTGCTCGTCCTCATCGACGACGCGGGGTTCGGCTCCATCGACAGCTTCGGCGGCCCCGTGCACACGCCGGCGTTCAGCCGCGTACAGGACATGGGCATCACGTACAACCGCTTCCACGTGACGGCCGTGTGCTCTCCGACGCGCGCGGCGCTGCTGACCGGGCGCAACCAGCACCGTGTGGGCTTCGGCTCCATCGCCGAGTACCCCGGGCCCTTCCCCGGCTACTCGGCCAGCAAGCCGCGCTCGTGCGCGGCCTTCCCGCGCATCCTCAAGGAGAACGGCTACGTCACCGGTGGCTTCGGCAAGTGGCACCTCACGCCGGACAACGTGCAGGGCGCGGCCGGCCCCTTCGACCACTGGCCCAAGTCCTGGGGCTTCGACCACTGGTGGGGCTTCCTCAGCGGCGCGGCCGGCCAGTACGACCCGATCATCACGCAGGACGACTGGACGCTGGGCGTCCCCGAGGGCAAGGACGGCAAGCTCTACTACTTCCCCGACGACATCACCGACAAGGCGGTGGAGTGGCTGCACGCGGTCCGCGCGCAGGACGCGAACAAGCCGTGGATGCTCTTCTACTCCACCGGCTGCGCGCACGCCCCGCACCACGTCGCCTCGGAGTGGGCGGACAAGTACAAGGGCCGGTTCGACGACGGCTGGGACGCGCTGCGCGAGCGCACGCTGGCGCGGCAGAAGGAGCTCGGCGTCGTGCCGCAGGACACCGAGCTCACCGCGCGCCCCGACGCCTTCCCCGCCTGGGACTCTCTCACCGACGACGAGAAGAAGCTCTACGTGCGCCAGATGGAGGTCTACTGCGGCTACCAGGAGAACGCGGACTGGAACGTCGGGCGCCTGCTGGACTCCGTAGAGGAGCTGGGCGACCTGGACAACACGCTCGTCATCTACATCTGGGGCGACAACGGCGCCAGCCTGGAAGGCACGACGACCGGCTCGTTCAACGAGATGACGTTCCTCAACGGCATCGTCCTGGACGCCGAGCAGCAGCTCAAGCTCATCGACCAGTACGGCGGCATCGAGAAGCTCGGCGGCGACCACACCGCGCCGCACATCGCGGCCGCGTGGGCGCACGCCTGCAACGTCCCGTTCCAGTGGGGCAAGCAGTCGGCCAGCCACCTCGGCGGCACCCGCGATCCGATGGTGGTGGCGTGGCCGAGCCGGCTCAAGGCCGGCAGTGAGATGCGCGACCAGTTCACCCACTGCATCGATGTCGGTCCGACCATCCTCGAGGCCGCCGGCATCCCCGAGCCCAAGGCCGTCGACGGCATCGAGCAGGAGCCCATGGACGGCACCAGCTTCCTGTACACGCTGCACGACGCCGAGGCGCCGGAGCGGCACACCTCACAGTACTTCGAGATGTTCGCCGGCCGCGCCATGTACAAGGACGGCTGGTGGGCGGCCTCGCGTCCGGACCGCCTGCCCTGGGACCTCTCCCCGGCGACGCTCGCGAGGTTCGGTCCGGACGCCGACTGGGACCCGGACCGCGACGTCGGCTGGGAGCTGTACGACCTGACCACGGACTTCTCGCAGGCGCACGACGTGGCCGCCGATCATCCCGACAAGGTCGCCGAGCTCCAGGAACTGTGGTGGCAGGAGGCTGAGCGCAATCGGGTGCTGCCACTGATGGGCGGCATGTCGGTGATCTACGGCATCCTGCCGCCGCTGCCCACCGTCGCCCGGTTCGAGTTCGCCGGCGACGTGCAGAACATCCAGCGCGGCATGGTCCCGCGCATCCAGGGTCGCTCCTACGCCATCGAGGCCGAGCTCACAGTGCCCGAGGGCGGCGCCGAGGGCGTGATCGTCGCCGACGCCGACTTCATCGGGGGCTTCACCCTGTGGGTCGGTGAGGACGGCCTGCTCCGCCACACCTACTCCCTCCTCGGCATCGAGACCTACAAGCAGGTCGCGAGCGAGAGGTTGCCCGCTGGAGACGTGAGCGTGAAGATGCTGTTCGAGTCCGACGAGCCCAGGCCCGGCAGCGGCGGCAAGGTGACGCTGTTCATCGGCGACAAGGCCGTGGGCGAGGGCCCGATGCCGAGGACCGTGCCGATCACCTTCACCAGCTACTCCGGCATGGACATCGGCCGCGACAACGGCGGCGTCGTGGACCTGGACTACGAGCCCAAGGCGCCGTACGCCTTCACCGGCACGGTCAGGAAGGTCACCTTCGACCTCTCTCCGCACGCACACGGTGACGAGCTGGCGCTCCACCAGCACCACGCGCTGCAGGCGGTCGCGCACGGCGCGGCCGGCTGACGCAGACCCGCGAAAGGCCGCGGCGCCTCTCCCGGCGCCGCGGCCCTCTCACGATCAGACCGGCGCGCAGGGCCGCGCTCGTCTTCGTCGGCCGCGGCCCCGCGGAACCAGCGCCAGACGAGCCTGAGCACGATGATGAAGCTCAGGACGAGCGCCAGCAGGAAGCCGATGACGGCCAATCGCTCGACGGCCACCCAGGCCGGCGTCTTGAGGTCGAGCGCGGCGAGGCCGTAGGAGGCGATCGCTGAGCCGACGAGCATCACGGCGATGACGACCTCGCGGCCCAGGCGGGTCAGCTTGCCGACCTCCTTGGACAGCTGGGACGTGTCCACCGTCACCTCGAACCGGCCCTTCTGGTACTGGTCGATCCAGCTCATGGTGGCGTCAGAGAAGCTGGGCAGACGGCCGATCACGTCGCCGGCCGTCTGCATGACCTGCTTGGTCGCGACCTCCAGGATCTTCTCGCCGGTGATGCTCTGGACGACCATGTCGCGGAGCATCGGGACGCCCTCACTGATGAGGCCGCTGCCGGTAGAGAGGGCGCGGGCCGCGCTCTCGGTCTGCACGAGCGCCTTGACCGCCAGCGTGAGGTCCGAGTCCAGGCGCAGGCCGTGCACGCGAAGCAGCTCGAAGCCCTCGTTGGCGATCTGCCCGAAGGACGTGACCTGGCCCTGCCCCATGTAGCGGCCCATCCGGCGCACGAAGTCCCGCCGGAACCCCTTCTCGTCCACCTCGCCGACGATCGGCACGCTCATGCCGCGCAGCGCCGACGCCATGCCCTCGGCGCTGCCCTGCTGCGCGACGATCATCAGCTGGCCGAGCCGCAGGCGCTTGTTGATGTCGAGCTCGCCCATCATCCCGAGGTCGATGAAGGTGAGGACGCCCGTGTCCAGGTTGACCAGGAGGTTGCCGGGGTGCGGGTCGGCGTGGAAGAACCCGTCGACCGGGAGCTGCTTGATGAGCGCGCGGAGCGCGTTGCGGGCGATCTCCTCCCGGTCCAGCCCCGCCGCCGAGATGGACTCTACGTCGCTGACCTTGACGCCCTCCACGAACTCCCGGGTGATGATCTTGGTTCATCGACCCGTTCGGCCGGCCGCTCTCTCCGGTCTCGCTGGCCGGCATGAACCGCCGCGCCCGGCGCCGCGGGCGCTGACCCCGAAGGTACGGGTTCCACGAAGGACACGGGGCGGCCGCAGCGCCGCCCCGCGTGCTTGGCGTTTCCGCTACCATAGTCGGCCATGACTGAGTCCTACGCCGACAGGCCGCTTCCCGCCGGCCTCCCGCCGTCCTTCCATCTGCTCGCCAAGCCGACCGGCTCGGCGTGCAACCTCGACTGCGCGTACTGCTTCTTTCTCGAGAAGGAGGGGCTGTACCCGGACGCCAAGCCGCGCATGACCGACGAGACGCTGGAGCTGTACGTGCGGCAACTGCTCGAGTCGCACCGCACGCCCGAGGTCATGATCGCCTGGCAGGGCGGCGAGCCCACGCTCATGGGCCTGGAGTTCTTCCGCCGGGCCGTGGAGCTGGGCAAGCAGTACGCACGACCCGGCCAGACCGTAGTCCACACCATCCAGACCAACGGCACCAAGATCGACGAGCAGTGGGCGCGCTTCCTCGCCAAGAACGGGTTCCTCGTCGGGCTGAGCATCGACGGGCCCCGCGAGCTGCACGACGCCTACCGCCGCGACAAGGGCGGCAAGCCGACGTTCGACAAGGTCATGCGCGGCCTGGCCGCGCTGCGCGAGCACGGTGTGGAGTGGAACGCGCTCACCACCGTCAACGCCGCCAACGAGGCGCAACCGGAGGAGGTCTACCGGTTCCTCCGCGACGACTGCGGCTGCGAGTTCGTGCAACTCATCCCCATCGTGGAGCGGCCGTGCGTGGACGGCATGCCGTACGGCAGCGAGGTGACGGAGCGGTCCGTCTCGCCGCAAGGCTGGGGCGACTTCCTCATCGGCGTGTTCGAGGAGTGGGTGCGGCGCGACGTCGGGCAGGTCTTCGTCCAGCTCTTCGACGTAGCCCTCGCCAACTGGTACGGCGAGCCGTCCGGGCTCTGCGTACACACCGCCGCCTGCGGGACGGCGCTGGCCATGGAGTTCAACGGCGACGTGTACGCCTGCGACCACTTCGTGGAGCCAGACTACCTGCGCGGCAACATCCACGAGCGGCACCTGGCCGAGCTCATCGCCATGCCCGCGCAGAGCCGCTTCGGCAACGGCAAGCAGAAGGCGCTGCCGCGGTACTGCCGCGAGTGCGACGTGCGCTTCGCCTGCCACGGCGGCTGCATCAAGGACCGCATCGTGCGCACGCCGGACGACGAGCCGGGGCTCAACTACCTCTGCCCCGGCTACAAGGCGCTCTTCCACCACATCGACGCACCCATGAAGCGCATGTGCGAGCTGCTCCGCCTGGACCGCGCGCCGGCGGACATCGTCGCCGAGTACCGCGGCGCGGACTGACTCCCGCGCAGACCGACTTCCGCCCGGCCTGACTTGCGCCCGGGCTGAGGGGGCTATGCCTCGGGTGACCCTTGGGTTACCATGGCGCGAACGTCACGAAGGGGGCCACATGAGCGACGGGCAGCAGACGGGCGACGACGGCCGCACAAGCCGGTTCGCCGTCGCCGGCTGGGCCGGCGATATCGGCCGGTGGAGCGGCATCATCGTGCTCGTCATCATCCTGCTCGTCCTCCTCTTCTTCCTGCTCGCCGCCACCAAGGTGCTCCTCCTCGCAGCGCTTTTCGCCGTCCTCTTCGCCGGGACGTTCCTCCCCCTGGTGGACTGGTTCGAGAAGCACCACATCAAGCGAGGATTCGGGGCGATCATCGTCACCGCGCTGCTGATCCTGCTCGGCGTCGCCATCGGCGCGCTCATCGTGTACAGCATCCTCAAGCAGGTCCCGGCCGTTGACGCCAGGCTCAACGCGGCATGGGACGACATCCAGAAGGCGCTCAAGAGCACGAGCGTCTCCCAGTCGCAGATCGACAAGCTCAAGTCCAGCCTGCAGAACCTGGCCAAGAACGCCGCCAGCGGGCTGGCCGGCACCGCCGTCGCTCTCGTCGGCGGCGTGGCGAGCCTCATCTTCGGGCTCTTCATCAGCCTCAACATCCTCGTCTGGTGTCTCATCCAGGGGCGCAAGCTGGGCCGCTGGGCGTCCAAGCGGATGGGCCCGGCGCAGCCGCAGGTGGCCTACGACATCCTCGCCAACAGCGCACGGTTCTTCCGCGGCTACCTGTACGGGAGCACCCTCGTCGGCCTCTTCAACGGCGCCGTGATGGGCGTCGGCGCGCTCATCATCGGCGTGCCGCTGGCGGGCACCATCTTCGTCGTCGGCTGGTTCACCAACTACATCCCGTTCTTCGGCGCGATCGTCAGCGGCGCGTTCGCCGTCCTGATCGCGCTCGGGTCGGGCGGGCCGTCCAAGGCCATCCCGATGCTGATCATCGTGATCGTCTCGAACGGCTACCTGCAGACCATCGTCTCGCAGTTCGCCCTCGGCTCGGCGCTCAAGCTGCACCCTCTGGCTGTGCTGTTCGCGACCACGGCCGGGAGCATGCTGTTCGGCGCCGTGGGCGGGATCTTCGCGGCGCCGTTCCTCAAGATCTTCCTGGACGCCCGGCTCAAGCTGAAGGCGGCCGGGCTGTTCTCGGGCGCAGCCGCCGCGGGGCCTCCGGGGGTGGGCATACCTCCGGACGCGGCGCTCGCCGATGGCCGGAGCGGCACCTGACCCAGCCGGGCACGGCGCGTCCGGCCAGAGAGATCCTTGGGATCCTCGCCGGCCCCTGTCACCTGACAGCTTCGAGGCGATCAAGCGACAGGGCCCAGGGGCGACACCCGGGCGACAGGGTCCGGCGCGCCCGGTCATCGGGCGACATCATCTGGCGCGCTCAGTCCCCGCGCGACGCCCGGCCCGGCAAGGACCGCCGGCCGGCGCCATCGCGATCAGCGGAAGGCGCCGGGCTCGTCCTTGACGGCCTGCGCCAGGATGCGGCGCGCGTTCTCAGCGGTGACGTGCGCGCCGTCGTAGAAGCCGTCGGCGCTGCCGTGGAACGCGGCGATGTCCGTGTAGTCCACCAGCCGGAAGCGGTAGCGGCCACGCAGGCTGTCCAAGTACATCTTGAAGGCCTGCTCCTTGACGTCCCAGCCGGCGGCGCGGAACGCCGCGAGCGCAGCCGGCTGGTACGGCATGATGACCAGCACGGGCTCCACCCTGTGCAGGTTGTAGAGGCGCAGCGTGCGCTCGAAGTACTCCTTGGCACGCGTCTGCTCGTAGGGCATGGGAGCCGCCGCTTTGGGGACCATCTTGGAGAGATAGCCCGAGAGCGTGGCCGAGAACGGGATGCCCCTGTCCAGCCTCAGGTCGTACCCGTTGCGGAGCAGCTGCCCGCGGGCCGAGTACTGGTCGTAGCTCTGCAGCTGGCGCCCTGCGGTCGGCTGCGAGATCCGGCGCTGCTCCCGCACGAAGTAGGGGGGCAGGAACTGGGTGAGCTCCGGCTCCGCCAGGAGCCCGGGATGCAGGGGCGAGTCGGACATCGTCGTGGCCTGTAGCGCCCAGATACAGTGGAGCTTGACGTCCGGCGCCCGCCAGAACATCAGCCGTGACATGGCGTAGACGTCCTCGGGGCGGCTGTTCTGGACGGCGAAGTTGAACGTCGGCAGGCCGGTGAGCTTCTCGGCGAAGGAGGGCTCGAACCGCTGCGCGCGCGAGCCCCCGAAGACCACGAGCTCTGGCGGCGACGGCAGCCGCTCCAGCAGCCCGACCTTGTAGACGCGGTCGTAGCTGGGCGAGACGGCGGAGCCGTAGTGGGCGGCGCGAGTGGGACCCGCCGTCGCCAGGCCGATGGCCACGGCGGAGCAGACGACCGTCAAGGCCGCCGCGCCCCACCACCCCCATGCCCTCCCGATCCTCATGGACGTATGGTACTGGATGCGCGGGTCAGGCACGACGTAGACTGGGCGGATAACAGGGAGGGGGAGCACACGTGGCGGACAGGCAGGGGTTCACCTACAAGAAGGCAGGGGTCGACGTCGAGGCGGGCAACCGCGCCGTCGAGCTCATGAAGCAACGCCTGAAGAGCACGGACAACCCCCTCGTACTCGGCGGACTGGGCGGCTTCGGGGGCGCCATGCGCCTGCCGCGCCTCAAAGACCCCGTGCTGGTCTCCGGCACCGACGGCGTGGGCACCAAGATCGAGATTGCCCGCGCCCTGGGCCGGGTGGACACCATCGGCATCGACCTCGTGGCCATGAGCGTCAACGACGTCTCGGCCTGCGGGGCCGTCCCGCTGTTCTTCCTCGACTACCTCGTCGTCGGCAAGGTCGTGCCCGAGGAGGTCGCCGACATCGTGGCCGGCGTGGACGAGGGCTGCCGCCGGGCCCAGTGCGTGCTGCTCGGCGGCGAGACCGCCGAGCACCCCGGGCAGTTTCCCGGCGGCGACTTCGATATGGCCGGCTTCGCCGTCGGCATCGCCGAGCGCCACGAGCTCTGGAGCGCCGAGCTCGTCAAGGAGGGTGACGTCCTGGTGGGCATCGACTCCACCGGCGTACACAGCAACGGCTTCAGCCTCATCCGTCACCTCCTCAAGGAACACGCGATCGACCTCACCAGCAACTTCATCGGCGAGGGCGGGGGCGTGGGCCTGTGCATCACACCCGGCGAGGGCTACGGCCCCTGCTACGACCCCAAGTCCAGCGTTGGAGACGTGCTGCTCACGCCGACGGCCATCTACAGCCCGGTGCTTCACGATCTCGGCCACGCCGGGGGCGTACGGGCGGCGGCGCACATCACCGGTGGCGGGTTCCCCGACAACGTCGGTCGCGCCGTACCGGACGGTCTGGCCGCCGTCATCGACCTCGAGAGCTGGACACCGAGCCCGTTGTTCGGGTGGCTCCACGGGCTCGGCGTCGAGCTGTCCGAACTGCTCAAGACCTTCAACTGCGGGCTCGGCATGGTGGTCGTCATGGACCCGGCCCACGTGGAGAAGAACA
>CAVOMB010000105.1:0-24122 GCA_963696935.1 uncultured Thermoleophilia bacterium
CGCCATCCCGTATGCGGAGCCCCGCGAGTTCTGACGCGGGCTTCCGGGAGCGTATCCCCGGGCCCCTGATGGGGACGACTGCACGCAGGCGAGCGGACGGGACGGGGGGCGCGAGGCGGCACGACCGCCGCGCCCCCCGTGCCCGCTCCTCGCCGCCTCGCCGGCCACGGCGCGCCTGAGGCGCGCGCCCGCCGGCTCCGCCGGGTCGCGCGCGTACGCGCGCGCGACCACTTGACCGCACGACGTCCGAGGAGGGCCTCCATGCCCAGACCGATCATCACCGCGGCGCTCACGGGGCCCGTGGCGACCAAGGCCGACAACGCCGGCATGCCGGGCACCGTGGCGGAGATCGCCAAGGACGCCAGGGAGTGCTATGACGCCGGCGCGGCGGTCATCCACATCCATCTGCGCGACGACCAGGGCAACATGACGGCCGACCTCGACGTGGCCAGGCGCACGGTCGAGGCCGTCCGCGAGGCGTGCCCCGGCATCACCCAGCTGTCCACCGGCGGTCTGGCGTTCACCTACGAGCAGCGCATGGCGCTCGTCGAGGCGAAGCCCGCGATGGCGACCCTCAACCCGTGCACCATGACCTTCGGGCCGTCCGAGTTCCAGAACCCGCCCGAGAAGATGATGAAGCTCGCCGCGCGGATGATCGAGCTCGGCGTCAAGCCCGAGGTCGAGATCTACGACACCGGCCACCTCGACATGATGCTGTACCTGCTGCACAAGGAACTGCTCGTCGAGCCGCTGCAGGTGTCGTTCGTGATGGGCGTCCGCGGCGGCATGCGCGGTGACCCGCAGATCCTCTCCTGGCTGGTCAAGGAACTGCCGGAGGGTACCAGCTGGCAGGTCATCGCCGTGGCCAAGGCCAACCTCCCCATGACCACCATCGGTCTCGCCATGGGCGGCAACGCCCGCACCGGCATGGAGGACACGCTGACGCTCTCCAAGGGTGTGCCGGCGGCGTCCAACCTGCAGCTCGTCGAGCGCCTGGTCGGAATCGCCAAGTCCATGCAGCTCGAGCCCGCCACGGTCGCGGAAGTGGTCGACCGGCTCAGACTGAACCCGGAGCTGGTCAACCCGGCCTGAACTTTGTGCACGAAGGAACAAGTGTTCGCGCAAGCAGCCTTGACAATGCGGCCTCCTTCTCTATGATGCCCGTATCGTGGGATGTCGCGTCCGTATCGCGGATACCCGGGGAGGTGTCGGCACCACTACACGACTCACGCGCGCAGGAGCAGGCCGGGTGTGGAAGTAAACGAACACCCGTTCGCGGCTCCTGAGAACAGAAGGCCATCGGGGGGGCCTCGACCGCTGACGTCGTCCAGGGAGGACGGCGGGGCGGCTTGGCCACGTAAGGAGGCGGTATGAGTTCTGAGGACAAGACCAGTAAGGCGACCGAGGGCATCAAGACGCCGCTCACTCGTCGCGACTTCCTCAAGACGGCGGGCGTCGCCGGCATCGCCGTCGGAGCAGCGGGCGGCCTCAGCGGCGTCCTCGCCGCCTGCGGCAGCAGCGACGACGGTGGCGGCGGCACGGCGAACGCCGGCGACGGTCGCGCGATCAAAGTCGGCTTCGTCAGCCCGCTGACGGGCAACCTCGCCGCGTTCGGCGAGACCGACCAGTGGCTGGTCGAGCAGTGGAAGACCGCCACCAAGGACGGCGTCATGTGCGGCGACGGCCTCGTGCATCCGATCGACATCATCATCAAGGACTCGCAGTCCGACTCGAACCGCGCCGCCACGGTCGCCGGCGACCTCGTCACCAACGACGGCATCGACATCATGATGGTCTCCTCCACGCCGGACACCGTGAATCCCGTCGCCGACCAGGCCGAGGCTCTGCAGGTTCCCTGCGTCTCCAACGACTGCCCATGGCAGCCGTACTTCTTCGGCCGCGGCGCCACGCCCGACAAGCCCTTCACGTGGACCTACCACGTCTTCTGGGGCCTCGAGGACGTCACCGCCGTGTTCACCGGCATGTGGGACCAACTCAAGACCAACAAGAAGGTCGGCACCATGTGGCCGAACGACGCCGACGGCCTCGGCTGGGCCGACCCGAAGACGGGCCAGCCGCCGATGCTCAAGGCTGCCGGCTACACCGTCGTCGACGGCGGCCGGTTCCAGGACGGGACCGAGGACTACACGCCGCAGATCAGCAAGTTCAAGGCCGCCGGCTGCGACATCCTCAGCGGCGTGTTCATCCCGCCGGACTTCGTGAACTTCTGGAAGCAGTCGTACCAGCAGGGCTTCAAGCCGGTGGCCGCTACGGTCGGCAAGGCCCTCCTGTTCCCGGCCGAGATGGAGGCCATCGGTGACATCGGTTACGGCCTCACCACCGAGTGCTGGTGGTCCCCGTGGCATCCGTTCAAGTCGTCGCTGACCGGCCAGACCTGCCAGCAGCTCGCCGACGCCTGGACGACCGACAACAGCAAGGAGTGGAACCAGACGCTCCTGCACTACGCGGTGTACGAGATCGTCGTCGACGCGCTCAAGCGCACCAAGAACGTGGACGACAAGCAGGTCATCCTCGACGCCATCAAGGCGACGGACATGGACACCATCCAGGGTCACGTCACCTGGACTGCCGGCGCCCCCCTCAACCCGGTCCCCAACGTCTGCCGCAGCGTCCTCGTCGGCGGCATGTGGACCAAGGGCACCACGTACCCGTTCGAGCTTCTGCTGGTCGACACGCAGCACGCGGCCGAGCCGCCGTTCAACGTGACTATCCCGACGAACGGCAAGGTCGCACCTATCCAGTACTGATACGACTTGCAGGATCGACCCGCAGCCAATGGGCGCCCTGCAGTGAGGAGGCTGAGTTGATGCAGGGTGGTGATATCCCATGACCGTGGTCCTCGAGACCGCAGGTCTCATGAAGTCGTTCGGCGGCGTTCAGGTCATCGACGATCTGAGCATGCGGCTGAGCGACGGCGAGGCCCTTGGCATAGTCGGGCCGAACGGCGCCGGTAAGACAACGTTGTTCAACCTCATCACCGGCGTGTATCGGCCCGACGCGGGTCGGGTCACGTTCGACGGCAAGGAGATCACCGGTCTCTCGCGGCAGAACCGCTGCCGCGAGGGGATCGGCCGGACCTTCCAGATCCCCAAGCCGTTCACAGACATGAGCGTGTTCGAGAACGTCCTCGTGTGCGCCGCTTACGGGCGCAACATGACGGAGCGCGCGAGCTACCTGCGCTGTGTCGAGACGCTCGAGATCACGCGACTCTCAGACAAGGCCAACCAGCGGGCGGGCAGCCTGCCGTTGCTCGACCGCAAGCGGCTTGAGCTGGCCCGCGCGCTGGCCGGCGATCCCAAGGTCCTGCTTCTGGACGAGATCGCCGGCGGGCTCACCGAGGGCGAGGTCGAGATCCTCATCGAGACGATCAAGGACCTCCACCGCGAGGGCCTCTCGATCGTCTGGATCGAGCACATCGTGCACGCCCTGCTCGCCGTGGTGCAGCGCATCATGGCGATCAGCTTCGGGCGCAACCTGATCGAGGGCGAGCCCAACGAGGTCATGTGCAGCGACGAGGTGCAGGCCTGCTACATGGGGGGGACGCCGCTATGAGCGATGTCGTCCTCGAGCTCAAGGATGTCGACGTCTTCTACGGCGACTTCCAGGCGCTCTTCAAGGTCTCGTTCCAGGTCGAAGACCGCATGACCTTCGCCTTCATCGGCGCCAACGGCGGCGGCAAGTCCACACTGCTGCGCACCATCGCCGGCCTGCAGCGCCCGACCTCCGGCCACGTGCTGTTCCACGGCGAACCGGTCGACCAGTATCCCGCGCACACCCGCGTGGGCATGGGCATCGCGCTCGTCCCCGAGGGACGCCGCGTGTTTCCGAGCCTCACGGTGCGCGAGAACCTGCTCATGGGCGCCTACGGCGGCCGAAAGGGCGACTGGAACGTCGACTCCGTGATCGAGCTGTTCCCGCTGCTCAAGCCGCTGCTCAAGCGTGGAGCCGGGAGTCTCTCCGGCGGCGAGCAGCAGGCCATGGCCATCGGTCGGGCGCTCATGTCCAACCCCGAGTTGCTGCTGCTGGACGAGGTCTCTCTGGGCCTCGCGCCGGTAGTGATCCAGCGCATCTACGAGGCCATGGTCCAGCTCGTGGGCAGCGGCCACACCATCCTCGTCGTCGAGCAGGACGTGGAGCACGTGCTCACCGTGTCCGACTACGTGGCCTGTTTCCTGGAGGGCAGGATCTCGCTGGAGGGTAAGCCGGCGGATCTGAGCTCTGAAGCGATCACCGCAGCGTACTTCGGGATGTGACGGCATGGTCTGGGCAAATGTGACAGTTCAAGGGATCCTCCTGGGCGGCCTGTACGCCCTGTTCGCGACCGGCCTGGCGCTCGTGTTCGGCGTCATGCGCATGGTCAACCTGGCGCACGGCGACCTCGGTATCCTCGCCGCGTTCATCGCGCTGTTCATCGTGCAGTCTCTCGGGCTGCCGCTGCTGTGGGCGACGGTGATGACCATCGCCATCATGTTCGTCCTCGGCTACGTGCTGCAGCGCGGCGTGCTCAACTTCACGCTCGGCACGGACGAGACGAGGCCGATCGTGGTCACGTTCGGGTTGTCGATCATCATCCAGAACGCGCTGATCCTGAAGTTCTCCGCCGACTCGCAGGGCCTGGACGCCGGCAAGATCGAGAACATCAGCGTCAAGATCAGCGACCAGATGTCGATCGGCTGGTTCCCGCTCATCGTGTTCATCACGGCAGTGGCGGTCATCGCGGTCCTCGAGTTGTTCCTGGCGCGCGCCAAGCTAGGACGCGCATTCCGGGCCACGTCGGACGACCGTGAGGCGGCCGAGCTCATGGGGATCAACAACAAGCACATCTACTCGCTCGCCATGGCCATCGCTCTGGCGATCGTGGCGCTGGCCGGTGTGCTGCTGGCCATCCGCACCACCTTCGACCCGACACAGGGCGGCTTCCGCCTCATCTACGCGTTCGAGGCCGTGATCATGGGTGGCATGGGCTCCATGTGGGGCACGCTCGCGGGCGGCATCATCCTCGGCGTGGCGCAGACGCTGGGCACCCAGGCGTTCGGCGCCGGGTGGGGCCTGGTCGTCGGGCACCTCGTGTTCCTGACGGTCCTCGCCGTGAAGCCGAGCGGCTTCTTCGCGAAGACGGTGACGGCATGAACACCCCCCGTAGCCAGGGTGCCGAGGGGGGCGCCGCAGGAGCACCCCTCCGCACGCCAGACGTCGGCAAGGCAGCTCCGGCCCTGCCGGGGTTCCGCATCTCACGCTCCACACGCATGCACAAGATCGTGCTGGTCCTCAGCGTGGCGATAATCGCGGTGCTGGCGGCAGTACCGTTGTTCGCCGAGAACGCGTTCATGCGCAACATGGTGACGTTCTTCACCCTGGTGGCGCTGGCGCAGATGTGGAACCTGCTGGCGGGCTATGCGGGCCTCGTCTCCATCGGCCAGCAGGCCTACGTCGGGCTCGGGGCTTACGGCCTGTGGCTGATCGGCGACGTACTGGGCCTCAATCCGTTCCTCGCGGTCTTCCTTGCAGGCTTGCTTGCCGTGGCTGTAGCCCTGCCCGTCGCGCCGCTGATCTTCCGGCTGCGCGGCGGCTACTTCAGCATCGGCACCTGGGTCATCGCCGAGGTCGTGCGCCTCATCGTCAGCAACATCCAGGCGACGGGCGGCGGCTCCGGCAAGACCGTGCTCTCCGCCGCCCGGCTCCCGATCGAGTCGCGCATCACCGGCACCTACCTGCTGGCGCTGGCCGTAGCGCTTGGGGCCATCCTGCTCGTCTACTTCCTGCTGCGGTCGCGCACGGGCCTCGCGCTCACGGCGATCCGCGACAACGAGATCGCCGCGCAGAGCTCGGGCGTCAACGTGTTCCGCTCCAAGCTGTTCGTGTGGGTCGTCGCGGCCTACGTGTGCGGCGTCGTGGGCGCCGTGGTCGCCATGAACCTGCTGCGCATCCAGCCGGCGGCGGCGTTCACCATCAACTGGACGGCCTACGCCCTGTTCATCGTCGTGATCGGCGGCTTCGGCACGATCGAGGGCCCGATCATCGGCGCGGTCATCTACTTCGCGCTGCTCCAGAGTCTCAGCCAGTACGGCACGCTGTACATGCTGCTGCTGGGTATCGTGGCTGTGATCATGGCCACCGTGGCGCCCAAGGGTATCTGGGGCTTCATCGTGAAGAAGTGGGACATCCACCTCTTCCCGGTGAGTCGACGGCTGGTGCTCGACACGCCGGCCGATCAAGACGTCAAGCCGGCGGAGAAGCCGGGCCCCGCCCCCATGGGGGAGTCCGTCTGATCCTGCCGAGGTGAGGCACTTCCGCCGGGCGCCGCATGACGGCGCCCGGCGGGAGCCCTCTCCGGCCACCCCCGCGAGGGCGACGCGACGCGACGTGCGACTGACCGCGGCCACCGGGGCAAGTTCACAAGCCGCCGCGCCGGGCCGGGGCCGGTGGCGATGAGGATGGAGGCGACGTGATCGAGACTGATCGCGACGAGGAAAAAGATCAGCGTAACGGCGTGCAAGTGCTGGCGCGGGCCGCCACGATCCTACGGCTCCTGGCGGGGGATTCGTCCGGAGGCTTGACGTTCAGCGAGCTGGTGACGCGCTCCGGGCTGCCGCGGACGACGGTCCATCGTATCCGCGGCGCTCTCGAGCAAGAGGACTTCATCACTACCGACGCCGCCACCGGGAGGCTGCACCTCGGGTCCGGCATCATGCGGCTGGCGATGTCCCACCGCGACCTGCCGACCGTGGTCAGGCCGTATCTGGAGCAGCTGGCGCGCGAGCTCAACGAGACGGTCGACCTGGGCGTTCTCGACGGCATGCACGTGCTGTTCATCGCCCAGCACCCGGCGCCCCAGCGCTCGCTGATGGTCGTCTCCCGGGTGGGCGCCCGGTTCCCGGCTTACTGCACCGCCAACGGCAAGGCACTCCTCGCGCAACTGCCCGAGGACGAGATGAAGCGTCGCCTGCCCAAGCGGCTGGAAGCTCCCGCCACGCACAGGCAGATAAGCCGGCGGGAGCTGCTCGCCGAACTCGACCAGGTCCGGCAGACGGGGCTCGCGTTCGACTGCGAGGAGCACCACGCCGGTATCTGCGGCGTAGGGGTCGCGCTCGCCGACATCGACGGCAGCATCGCGTCCATCTCGGTGCCCATGCCGGCCGCCCGGTTCCACGAGGACCCCGACACCGTCGCCGCCGCGCTGCTGCGCCTGCGGGACGAGGTCGAGGTCGCTCTGCACAACGGCTGACGCGGCCGGCGGCGCGCTCGTGGACCCCGCGCACAGCCCACCGTCGTCGCCATCGTCGGCAGCCCGCGCGGCCGCAGCAACACCGCCGCGCTCGGTGGAGCTCGAGGCCGCCGGCGGCGTCTGCGAGACCATCTCGCTGCGCGGCGTCACCATCGCGCCGTGCCTGGGCGCGCGACGCCTGCGCCGACTACACCGCGTGTCCCCTGGACGACGACGCGGCGGGCGTGCTGGAGCGCGTCTACGCCGCCGACTGCCTCATCCTGGGCACGCTGGTGTACTACGAGAACGTCTCCGCGCAGATGAAGGCCCCCTCATCGCCTCATCGACCGCAGCCTGTTCCGCTAGTCCCACGACCAGTGGCTGTGCGCGTCGGCCGTGGGCCTGGTGGCGGTGACCGCCGAGACCGACCTGCAGGACGCGCTCGAGGCGCTACGCCGGTACGTGGACCTGTCGTCCGAGGGCGAGATCCCCACGTACACCTGCGGGGCTACGCCGGCGACGCGGGCGAAGCGGCGGCAGACGCGACCCTGCTCTCCGAGGCGCAGGCCATGGGCCGGGCGCTCGCGGAGGAGCTCGGCCTCACCCCCGCCTGGCGGCGCTGCCTGCGCGCCGCGGCCCGGCGTCACGCCGGCCGGATGACGCGCTGCTCCGTGACGATCGCCGTGACCGGCAGGTCGTGCGTCTCGCAGTCGATCGCCGGCACCAGCTGAGCCTCGAAGGCGAGCGCGACCCACGGCACGCCGGGTCGCGTGAGCGGCAGGTAGTTGTCGTAGAAGCCGCCGCCGTAGCCGCAGCGACGCCCGTGCTCGTCGAAGGCGGAGCCGGGCACGAAGACGAGGTCCATCTGCTCGGGCGGGACCTCGGGCAGGTCCTCGCGCGGCTCGGGGATGTCCCACTTGCCCGGTGCGAGGTCCGCAGCTGTGTCGCGCACCTGGTACGCCGCCATGCGGCGGGGTTCCAGTACCCGCGGCAGGCACAGGCGCTTGCCCTGCCGCAGCACCCACTCCGCGATGGGCATGGTGTCCAGCTCGGTGCGGAACGAGGCGAAGAGCATCACCGTGCCGGCGTCCGCGAGCTCGGGCAGCGTGAGCGCCCGGGCGCGCACGGCCTCGGCGAGGCACTCGCGCTCCTCGTGGGTCAGCGCGTCGCGGGCGGCGAGCCCGTGGCGCCGCGCCGCGTCCTTGGACAGTGCGCAACTGCCCGCGATGGGGTCGTCCTGAGGCTGCGTCACGCTCATGAGCGCACTCCGTCGTACACTGAGTTGGCAACGCTTGGGGCTCCGCCCGACGCGTCGGCTGCACCCCGTTCGCCTATAGTATAGGCACGACAGCCGCGCGGGCGTGCGAGCTGTCACGTGGAGGGAAGGGCCACACCGGATGTGTGAGCCTGCGGGCGTGTGCCCGCGAGGATGAGCATGGCACTGCGTTCCCAGGAAGAGGTCTCTCTGGCGGCCGTCTTTGCGCGTACGCTGCGCAGCGTCATCGCGCTCACCGCCGCCGAGGACCGCCGCATCTACCCCGACTCCGGCGAGGTCCTGCGCGCTTCACGCGCCGACGAGACCGCGCCGGTCGCCCTCGTGCGCCTGCTGCAGTTCTCCATCCTGCCGGAGATCCTCGGTGAGAGCGCCGGCCCGGCGCTGTACCTGGCCAGCAAGCGCTCCAGCCGCGACCTCGGCATCACCTCCATCCAGGGTCTCAAGGGCTGGTTCGCCCAGATGCAACTGGGCGACCTCGAGGTGGAGCTCGACGAGGAGCGGGTACTGGTCAAGCTCACTCGCACCCTGAGCACCGAGCGGCTGCCGCGCACCGGCACGCCGGTCTGCGACGTGGAGCGCGGCATCATCGACGGCGTGCTCGAGGACATCACCGGCACCGAGGTGCTCACCAAAGAGACCATGTGCTGGAGCCTCGGGGACACCGTGTGCCAGTTCGAGGGCTACGCCGGCAAGCAGGTCGGCTACCTCTACACCGAGAACGGGTTCCACCCGGTCGAGCAGCGGAGGCTCCTCACGCAGCTCGCCGACCAGGCCGACGTCGCGCTCGACAACCTGCGCCTGATCAACGAGCGCAAGCAGCACGAGACGCACGACCCGCTTACCGGGCTGCTGAACTTCCGCGCCCTCCGCGAGCGCGCCGCCTACGAGCTGGCGCGCGCCGAGCGGCACGGCCGCAACGTCGCCTTCGCGATGCTCGACCTCGACGGCTTCGCCGAGGTCAATGAGACGGCCGGCAGAGAGGCCGGGGACGAAGTCCTGCGGCACTGGGCGGCGGCGCTCACGGCGCAACTGCGCAGCTGCGACCTGGTGTGCCGCTACGGCGCCGACGAGTTCCTGCTGGTCATGCCCGAGACGGCCGACCAGGAGGCCGACGCCGCGCTCTCGCGGGTGCTCGGCGCGATGCGCCAGCTGGCGGTGGAGACCACCGACCGGCCCATCGCGCTCACCGCCTCGGCCGGGGTCGCGAGCTTCCCGCTCGACGGCCACAGCGCCGAAGAGCTGGTGGCCAAGGCCGCCACCACGGTGTACGCGGCGCGGGCGACGGGGCCGGGACGCGTGGCGTTCTACTCCGGGCCGCCGCGCGCCTGATCCTCACGTGGCGGCACGCGTCGAGCTCCTTGTCGTCGGGTCGCTGCACCGCGACCTCGCGCCCGCCGCTCAGCACTATATCGACCTGCTCAAGCCCCTGATGACGGTGACCGTGCGCGAGGTCAGGGATGTCCCCCTGCGCGGCCGCAGCGAGACGGAGGTGCTCCGCGAGGAGGGCAAGCGCCTGCTCGCGGCGTGGCCGCAGGCGCCTGTGGTCTCTGCCCTGGCCATCGAGGGGAGGCCGGTCGACACGCAGAGCTTCGCCGACCGCCTCCAGCGCGCCTTCGAGCGCGGCGCCGCCGGGTTCGTGATCGGCGGATCGCTCGGGCTCGCCGGCGCCGTGCGCGAGCGCGCCGCCGATGAGCTCTCGCTCTCGGCGCTGACCCTGCCGCACCAACTGGTGCGTGTGGTGCTGCTGGAGCAGCTGTTCCGCGCCGGCAAGATCCTCCGCGGCGAGCCGTATCACCACTAATGCCCGTAGGCGCCGAAGGCGCCGTAGCGCTATTGAGCGGGCGCCGGCCCGAAGGGCCCCGCGGCGCACGGACTACTGCCCGTAGGCGCCGAAGGCGCCTAGCGCTATTGAGCGGGCGCCGGCCCGAAGGGCCCCGCGGCGCACGGAGACCTCGTCGTGATCGTGCGTCAGCACGTCGCCGCGCGGCCGGGTAGAATCAGCGGGCCCGCCGCCCGGTGGGCGCACGACACGGACGACGGTGACCATGAGCTATCTGTATGACCTGAAGGGACTCGCGGCCTCGCTGCAGGCTGCGCTCGAGGAAGAACTGACGGCCGGCGGGGCCACCGAGGTGGCGGTCCCGGCCGTTGAGCTGGGCCTGCCGGCACGTCCCGAGCACGGCGACCTGACCTGTAACGCGGCCATGGTGACGGCCAAGCGCGCCGGTCGCGTGCCGAGAGAGCTCGCCGACGCGCTGGGCGCCCGCTGGATGGCCGGTCCGGGCGCCGAGGTATGCGACCGCTACGAGGTGGCCGGCCCCGGCTTCCTCAACCTGTTCCTGAACGACGCCTGGTACCGGGGCGCGCTCGGCCGGATGCTCGACGAGGGCGCCGACTACGGGCGCGGCGCGTTGCCGGGGCCACAGCGCCTCAAGATGAACGTCGAGTTCGTCAGCGTGAACCCCACCGGGCCGCTGCACGTGGGCCACGCACGCTACGCCTCCTACGGCGATGCGCTGTGCCGCATCCTCGCCTTCGTGGGGCACGACGTGACGCGTGAGTTCTACGTAAACGACTACGGCACGCAGATGACGCGGTTCGGGGAGTCGCTTGCCGCCCGCTACGGGCAGCGGCTCGGCCTCGACACGCCGGTGCCGGAAGAGGGGTACCAGGGCGACTACCTGCTCGCCCTCGCCGACGAGCTCATCGCGGTTGTCGGCGACCGCTACCGCGGTGCGCTCGAGGCGGCCGCTCCCGACGTGGCCGCCCTGCCGGCGGACGTGGTCGGCGCGATCAAGGTCTGGGGCCGCGACGCGATCCTCGCGCAGTTCCGCCTGACCCTCGAGCGCCTGCGCGTGCCGTTCGACGTGTGGACGCCGGAGAGTTCGCTGTACGCCGGCGACGCCGAGCACCGCGGCTTCGGCGGTGAGGTCGGCAAGTCGCTCGCCGACCTCGACGGCGAGCAACTCCTGTACGACGAGGAGGGGGCCTGCTGGCTCGCGACGACGCGGTACGGCGACGACAAGGACCGCGTCCTCATCCGCCAGACCGGCGACCCCACCTACTTCCTCAGCGACATCGCCTACCACCGCGACAAGATGGACCGCGGCTTCGCGCACATGATCGACGTCTGGGGCGCCGACCACCACGGCTACGTGCCGCGCATGAAGGCGGCCTTCACTGCGCTACCGCCGCACGACCCGGACAAGCTGGAGCTCATCATCGGGCAGCTGGTCAACCTGCTCGAGAGCGGGGAGTCACGGCGCATGAGCAAGCGCCGCGGAGACATCGTCACCGTGGACGATCTCATCGCGGCGATCGGCGTGGACGCGGCCCGGTTCCTGCTGGTGGGCCGCTCTCAGGACACCACGCTCGACCTGGACATCGACCTGGCCGTGCAGCAGAGCAGCAACAACCCGGTGTACTACGTGCAGTACGCGCACGCGCGCATCTGCAGCATCCTGCGCAACCTGCCGGACGGCGGGGAGCGGCCGGCCGGCGCAGCCCTGCCGGCCGTAGAGGTCACTCCGCACGAGCGCTCGCTGCTGCGCGCCCTCGCGCGTTTCCCCGACGTGCTGCTGAGCGCGGCCGACCAGCGTGCGCCGCACCGCGTGCATGGGTATCTCGGGGAGCTCGCGGCCGAGTTCCACGTGTTCTACCGGCACTGCCGCGTGCTCAGCGACGACGCCGACGTGACGGCGTTCCGCGCCGGCCTGTGCGCGGCCGTGCAGTCCACGCTCGCCGCCGGACTCGAGCTGCTGGGCGTCAGCGCACCCGAGTCGATGTAGGCCGTGTGCCGGCCCGTCCGCTCAGGCGCCGAAGTCCTTCTGCAGCTTGGCGACCTGCTCGGGAGTGAGATCCCTGTCGATCCCGAGCAGCATCGAGATCGCGGCTCCCGTGTTATCGTCGATCAACTTGTGGACCACGCTGCGAAGCACGGTCTGCGCGACCTCACGGCCGGGGATGGCCGGGGTGTAGACATAGGCGATGGCGGTCTTGTCCTGGGAGAGCAGGTGCTTCTTGACCAGGTTGTTCATGACGGTCATGACCGTCGTGTAGGCGATGGTCCGCCGCTCGCGCAGCGTCTCGTAGACGGCGCGCACGGTGGTCTCGTCCTTCTCCCAGACGACAGCCAGAATGTCCGCCTCGAGAGAACCTATTCCAGTGAACGGCGCACCTTTGGTGCTGCGCAGCCACTTCGGTCTTGCATCCTCCATCACGACTCCCTCCGCCGCGAGTGTGTTCCGGACCGTACTGAGCGCTGCCTCCGACGCTGTGCAGTACGTATGACACGGTACGTATTCCCTTTCATCCCGATGTCACGCGTTGTCCATGCACTAAAATCGTCCGTACCGTCGTCCGCGCGTGGGAATGGGGGAGATAGTGCCAAATCACATCGATTTGCTGCAAAGTCTGTGTCTGGCGGCGGGGCCGACGGGGTTCGAGGCGCCGGTCCAGGAGGTCGTCCGCCGGCGCCTGGAGCCGCTCGGCCCCGTGGCCGGCGACCCCCTGGGCAACGTGTGGGGGCAGATCCAGGTGAGCGATGGAGCGCCGCTGGTGGCGGTCGCCGCGCACGCCGACCAGATCGGCCTGATCGTCACGCACGTCGACCCGGACGGCTACGTCTTCGTCGCGCGCATAGGTGGGGTCGCGCCGCTGCTGGTGCCGGGACGCCACTTCGTCATCCACGGCCGCGGCGGGGACGTGCACGCGGTCGGGGGCCGCAAGCCCACGCACATCATCCCGGAGGAGGACCGCGACAAGGCGCCGCCGATGCACGAGCAGTTCCTGGATATCGGCGCCCGCGACAGGGCGGCGGCGCTCGAGCGGGTCGCGGTCGGCGACCCGGTCACCTTCATGCCGGACTTCATCGAGCTTTCGCCCGGCGTGGTGGCGACGCAGGCGCTGGACGATCGCGCCGGCGTGTACTCCATGATCCGAGCTCTGGAGCTGTACGCGGAGGAGTCCGGCGGCGCCACGCTGGCCGGGTACGCCACCGTGCACGAGGAGACCACCTTCATGGGCGCCAAGGCGCTGGCGCTGCGGCTGCGCCCGGACGTGCTGGTGGTGCTCGACGGCGACTTCTGCAGCGACACGCCGGCGGCCGGCCCCAAGGAGCTGGCCGGCGAGGTCGAGCTGGGCGCCGGCCCGGTGCTCAGCCGCGGCGCCGGCAGCAACGAGCGGCTGATCCAGCTGGCGCTCGAGGTCGCCGCGTCCGAGGGCATCCCGGTGCAGGTCAAGGCCTACCCGGGACAGACCGACACCGACGCCGACGAGCTCATGGCCGCCGTAGGGGCCGCCACGATCACCGTCGGCCTGCCGATGCGCTACATGCACTCGCCCTACGAGGTCGCCTGCGTCGACGACCTCGAGGCCACCGCACGGCTCGTCGCCGCGCTGGCGCGCCGCGCCGGCGACTTCGTGACCACGCCGCAGACCTGACGCCCGAGGGAGGGCCCACGTGAAGCTGTTCATCGCCATCGACCTCGAGGGGATCTGCGGCGTGGTGTCCGAGGCGGACACCGCGCGGGAGGGCGCGGCGGCGCAGCGCGCCCGCGCCCACATGCGCGCCGACCTGGACGCCGTCCTGGCCGGCTGCGCCGCGGCCGGCGCCGACGAGGTCGTCGTCTGCGACGCGCACGACGACGGCCGCAACCTCGACCCCGCCGGCTTGCCCGCCTGGGTCACCCTCGTCAGCGGCTCCCCGACCCCCGGCAGCATGCTCGAGGGCTTGGCTCCCGACTGCGACGCCGCGCTCTTCGTGGGCTACCACGGGCGCGCCGGGACGCTCGGTGCCGTGCTCGAGCACACCTGGAGCTACAAGACGTACTCGGTCACGGTGGGCGACCTCGAGGTCGGCGAGTTCGGCGTGGCCGCGCTGCTCGCAGGCGAGATGGACGTCCCCGCCGTCTACGTGTCCGGCGACGACAAGGTGGTCGCCGAAGCGGGCACGCTCGTACCGGGAATCTTCGCGACGGTGGTCAAGGAGGGGGTCCGGCGGGAGGCCGCGGGTTTCTTCCCGCCTGAAGAGGTCCGGGCGCGCATGACGTGCGACGTAGAGGCGGCGCTGACGGCGAAGTCCCGGCCGGCGCCGCAGCCGTGGAGCGGCGAGCCCATGCGCATCACCTTCACCCGCGTGCAGTTCTGCGACCTCGCCGAGATCTGCCCGCGCACCACGCGCCTGGACGGGCGCACGCTGGAAATCGCCGGGGACACGTTCGAAGACGTCTACAGGGGCTTTCTCACCTGCCTGCGGCTCGCGGAAGCGGAGGGCTGAGCGGCGCCCACGGCCGCACGATTGCGGCGCCCGGCGAAGAGCTGGAGCGGATGACGGGACTCGAACCCGCGATCTTCAGCTTGGGAAGCTGACGTGCTACCAGCTGCACCACATCCGCTCGAGTGCCCTATCTGACCACAGCGGCGGCGTGGTCGCAAGCCGGGACCGGCGCGGGATGAGGAGGTGCGACCCGGGGCTGGTCGGAGCGCCTCTTGACTAAAGTCAGGATTCCCTCAGGCGGATACATAGGGTATCCTAATTGGGAGCCGACCCTCGTAGTCTGGAGCCGATCCTTGAGCACACACACGCAGAACGCCGAGGAGTACCTCGAGGCCATCTTCAAGCTGCAACTCGCTCCGGACCCCGTGACGGTCACCCGTCTGGCCGGCGAGCTCGGTGTGGCCCCGCCCTCCGTGTCTGAGATGATCGGCCGCCTGCGCGCGAACGGCCTCGTGGAGCAGCCTGGAGAAGACCGCAGCATCGCGCTCACCGAGGAGGGTTCGGCGGAGGGCGCCTCGCTCGTGCGCCGGCACCGGCTCAGCGAGCGGTTCCTGGTCGACTACCTCGACATGCCGTGGGACGCCGTGCACGAGGAGGCCTGCAAGCTCGAGCACGTGCTCAGCCCGGAGGTCGAGGCGCGGCTGGCGGAGCAGCTGGGCAACCCGCTCACCTGCCCCCACGGGCACGCGATCCCCGGCGAGGACGGGTTGCTGCCCGAGCTGGAGATGCGCCCACTCTCGAATCTGGAGCCCGGCGACGAGGCCGTCATCGGCTGCATCGCCGAGGAGAAGAGCGACCTGCTGCGGTACCTCTCCTCGCTCGGATTGCTCCCCGACACCCCCGTCGCCGTCGAGAGCGTAGCGCCGTTCAACGGTCCGCTGCTCGTGCGCGTCGGCGGCTCACAATATGCCCTCGGGCGTGAGGTGACCGACAAGATCATGGTCCTGGGCTGACGCCGTGGCCACGACGCTCCGCCAGCTCCGCCGTCAGGCTCCGGACGGATCGCCCGGCGGGCGCCCCGCCCCCGAACCGCTGGTCGTCTTCGTCGCCGGCAACCCCAACGTCGGCAAGTCGTCACTGTTCAACTCGCTGACGGGGTCCTCTCGAGAGACGGCCAACTGCGCCGGCGTGAGTGTCGACACCTGCTCCGTCTGCACGCTCTGGGGGGGGCGGCCCATCGAGGTCGTCGACCTGCCCGGCAGCTACTCCCTGGACGGGCCCAGCGAGGACCAGCAGGCCGCCCGCAGGGCGCTGCTCGAACGGCGGCCGGACGTGGTGGTCGCCGTCGTGGACGCGACCAACCTGGCGCGCAGCCTCTACCTCCCGCTGCAACTCCTCGACCTGGGCTACCGGCTGGTCGTGGCGCTCAACCTTTCCGACGAGGCCAGGCGGCGCGGCCGGTCGCCGGACGCCGAGGTGCTCGCGCGTGACCTCGGCGTCCCCGTGGTGCCCACTGTGGCGCCGCGCGGTACGGGCCTCCTGGAACTGGAGGCCGAGGTGCTGCGCGTGGCGGCCGGCGGCGGGCTGGGCGAGACCGCCGGCACGCCGCTGCCTCCGGACGTCGAGCAGCGCGTCGAAGAGGTCGCGATCCATGTGACGGAGCACGCCGAGGAGGGCCGCCCCGTGCCGGGCGGGCTCAACTCGCGCGGCGTCGCCCTGACCATCCTGGAGGGCGACGCCGAGGTGGCCGAGGCCATCGGACTCGGCGGCGACGAGGGGCTCACCGACGCCGACGACGTGCTCGCGCTCGAGATCGCCAAGGCGCGGCACGCGGAGGCGCGGGCGGTGGCCGCGGCGGCCCAGGACACCCGCGCCGCCGCCGACCGCTGGTGGCGCCTCACCACCGCGCCGCGCACGGGCATCCCCATCCTCATCGGCGTGATCGTCGCGGTGTTCGCCACGCTGTTCATCGTCGGCGACCTGCTCTCGCGCGCGCTCACCGCGGCGTGGACGGCCTGGATATCGCCGGCCGTCATCGACATGGTCACGGCCATCTTCGGCCACGGCATAGTCGGCAGGGTGGTGCTGTGGGGCGTGGACGGCGGCATCATGGCGACGCTGGCCGTCGGTATCCCGTACATCCTCACCTTCTACTTCATCCTCGCCCTGGTGGAGGACACCGGCTACATGAACGCGGCCGCGTTTCTCAGCGACCGCATCATGCACCGCGTCGGGCTGCACGGGCGGGCCATCATCCCGCTCATCGCCGCCGGCGGCTGCAACGTGCCGGCGATCATCGCCACGCGCACCCTGAGCAGCAAGCGCGAGCGCATCATCGCCTCGGTGCTGGCCACACTGACGCCGTGCAGCGCGCGCACGGCGGTGATCGTCGGCGCCGTGGCCGGCGTGGCCGGCTGGCAGTACGCCGTGCTCACCTACTTCATCATCATCATCGTCGTCATCCTCGCGGGGCTGGCGATGAACCGGCTCATGCCCGGCGACAAGGGCGTGCTGGTCATGGAGATGTTCCCGTTCCGGCGGCCGGTGCTGCGGCAGGTGGCGCGCAAGACGTGGCGGCGCTTCCGCGAGTTCGTCTGGGACGCCGCCCCCATCATCCTGCTGGGCAGCATGGCGCTGGGCGTCCTCTACGAGACCGGGTGGATCTGGGACATCGGGACGGTACTGTCGCCTATCGTCCAAGGCTTGCTGCTCCTGCCCATGGTCGCCGGGCTCACGCTCGTGTTCGCCGTGCTGCGCAAGGAGCTCGCCCTGCAACTCCTGCTCGTGTTCGCCACGGTTGCCGCCGGCGGCAAGGTGGTCAGCATCGCCTCGTTCATGACCACGTCGCAGATCGTCACCTTCGCGATCGTCAACGCGCTGTACATCCCGTGCGTGGCCACCATCGCGGTGCTGGGGCGCGAGCTGGGGTGGCGGCGGACGGCGCTCATCTGCGCCGGCACCCTGGGCATCGCGCTGGTCGTGGGCGGAGTCGTGGCTCGCGTCCTGCCGCTGGTCGCGTAGGGCGCTCCGCCGCGCGGGAGCGAGACTCGGGCCTGAGTGTTGACACGACCGCGAGAAAGACGTCTCCAGCCGGTGGTAGCATCTGCCGAAGAAGGACCCTGGTGAGCCATTCAACCGCCGACATCCGTCGTCAGGCCGCGCGCCTGCTGCAGAGCGCCGGCGTCTCGCGTGAACCCGTTTCACTGCGCGACGTCGTGAGCGCGCTCAATCTCGAGGTCGTCCAGACTGCGGGCGAGCCGTTCGCTTGCGAGGCCGCGCTCGAGCAGGTCGGCGACGGGCACCAGATCGTGCTGCGCGGCGCCCCCTCGGAGCAGCGCCGCCGCTTCACCATCGCCCACGAGATCGGCCACTTCGTGCTGCACCCGCACCGGCTGGCTCCCCAGCGCGGAGGCGACCCGGGCAACACCGCGTGGCAGCAGCAGGAGCGAGAGGCCGACCAGTTCGCAGCCGACCTCCTCATGCCGGAGGACCTGGTGCGCGAGGCCGTCGTGCTGCACGGCCCGGACCCGGTCAGGCTCGCCGACCGGTTCGGCGTCAGCCCGCCGGCCATGCAGGCGCGGCTCCGTTGGCTCGGGCTCGGCGGCCACCAGAGCGGGTACTCGCCGGCGCGGCCGGCGTACTGACGCAGCCGCGCGGCCGGCGCTGGCGCAGCCGCCGGCGCGATCCCCGAGCGCCGGCTATCAGCCTGCGTTCGCCTTCACCCAGTCGATGGTCGCGCGCGCAACGAGCGGCGAGCGGCCGGGACCGTGGTGGCCGCCCTCCGCGAGCGCGATGAACTCCCTGGGCGGCGCCAGCACCGCCGCCAGCCGCTCGCTGTGCGCGAACGGCACGGCGTCATCGTCGCGCGCGTGCGCGAGCAGCACGCGCGGCACGCCCTGCGCGGCTCCGACCAGGTCGAGCGCCTCGAGGAACGGCCGCAGCGCCGGCCCGTCGAAGCGGCCGCCGTACTCGCGGCCTTGCCGGCCGCCCGGGGCGGCGTCCGGATCGGCCCCGAAGTAGTCGAGCCCGGCCAGCAGCGAAGCGCCGTCGGCCGGGCAGAGCAGCACGAGCGAGCGGAAGAAGTCCGGCCTCGCTCGCGCCCCCAGCAGCAGCATGCAGCCGCCCATGCTGGCGCCGCGGGCCGCCAGCCACGGCGCGCCGGACTCCACGAGGAGCCGTTCACCGGCGGCCAGGCAGTCCCGCCAGCCGTCCGGCTCCATGCTGCCGCTGCTCTCGCCGTGGCCACGGAAGTCGAACGTCATCGCGGCCAGTCCGGCCGCCGTCGCCTGCTCGCCCATGATCTCGTGGTTCTCCTTGCGGCTCCCGGCGCCGTGGCACACGACGAGCGCGCCCTCGGGCCGGCCGGGCGGCAGGAAGAGCCGGCCCGCGAGCTCCACGCCACCGGAGTCGATGACGAGGGCGCGCGGCGCGGGTACGGCCGACGTGGCGGCGGACGGTTCCATGCCCCGAGTTTATGCGAGCGGGAACGGTGTGATGTACTACCGTCCTCACTCCACGACGGAGGTCTCATGCACGAAGTCAACGTCGGCCGCAAATCGCTGGCCGATTACCGCAGCATCGTCCCCAAGGACCTGATGGCCGAGATCGACGAGCTCGGCGAGCAGCTCAAGGGCCGCCAGGTCCTGCACGTCAACGCCACCGCCTTCGGCGGCGGGGTCGCCGAGATCCTGTACACGCTGGTCCCGCTCGTGAACGACATCGGGCTCGAGGCGCACTGGCAGGTCCTCACCGCGCCGCAGGAGTTCTACAACGTCACCAAGAGCTTCCACAACGGCCTGCAGGGGCACGCGGTCGACTTCCCGCCGGAGGCGCGTGCCCTCTACGAGGAGGTCTGCCGCGCCAACGCCGCCGAGCTGACGCGGCCCTACGACTTCGTCGTCATCCACGACCCGCAGCCGCTCGCCGTGCGCGACTTCGTCTCGCTCAGCCAGGACCCCTCCACCTGGTGGATCTGGCGCTGTCACATCGACACGTCGACGCCGGACCAGGGCCTGTACGACTACCTGCTCCCGTCGATCAACCGGTACGACGTCGCGGTGTACACCCTGCGCGACTACGTGCCGCAGGGTCTCACCATCCCCGTGCGCGAGATCGCGCCGACCATCGACCCGCTGGCGCCCAAGAACATGCAGCTCTCGCCGGAGGACGCCAAATACATCGTGCGCCAGTTCGGCATCGACGTGGACCGCCCGCTGCTGCTCCAGGTCTCTCGATTCGACCCATGGAAGGACCCGCTGGGAGTCGTCGACGTCTACCGCACCGTCAAGGCCAGGCATCCGGACGTCCAGCTCGCGCTGGTGGGCTCGATGGCCAGCGACGACCCGGAGGGTTGGGAGTACCTGGACAAGGTCATCGACTACGTGGGCGGCGACCCGGACGTCTTCATCCTCTCCAACCTCGACAACGTCGGTGCGGTGGAGATCAACGCGTTTCAGAGCTACGCCGACGTGATCCTGCAGAAGTCCACGCGCGAGGGCTTCGGCCTTACGGTGTCCGAGGGGCTGTGGAAGGCCCGGCCGGTCATCGGTGGCGATGTCGGAGGCATCCCGCTGCAGATCGAGGACGGAGTCACCGGTTACCTGGTCAGCTCGGCCGCGGAGTGTGCGGAGCGGTGCCTGGACATCATGGCCGAGCCGGCCAGGCACCACGAGATGGCGCTGCTCGGCAAGGAGAAGGTGCGCCGCGACTTCCTCACGCCGCGGCTGCTGCGTGACGACCTGCGCCTCTTCGCCGACCTGCTCGAAGGTAAGATAGGGGCCTGACTAGCCAACGGAAAGGGCTCCTTGGAGGGTGTCGATCTTGCGCAGCGCCGGCTTGTGGTGGCCGCCAACCGCGGTCCTGTGTCCTTCCACGACGACCCCTCGGGAGAGCCGGTCGTCACGCGCGGGCCGGGCGGCCTCGTCACGGTGCTCACGGAGGTGCTGCGCCACCACCCCGGCACGTGGGTGGCGGCGGCGCTGAGCGACGCGGAGCGCCGCCTCGCCGCCGAGGAGCGCGCCGTCGAGGTGGCGCTGGACGGGGAGGAGTATCGCGTGCGGTACGTCGCCCCGTCACCTGAGGCCTACCACAAGTACTACAACATCGTCAGCAACCCCATGCTGTGGTTCATCCAGCACTACCTGTGGGATCTCGGCCGTCATCCCGACATAGGTGCGAACGAGCTCGACGCCTGGCACAACGGCTACGTCGTGGTCAACGAAGCGTTCGCCCGCGCGGTGGTCGACGAGGTGCGTCGCGGGGCGGACGGGCGCAAGCGGAGCGGCGCGGACGGCGATGGCGACGACGCTCTGGTGCTGCTGCACGACTACCAGCTCTACCGCGTCGCACCCGACGTCCGCGCCGCCTGTCCGGGCGCGTTCCTGCATCAGTTCGTGCACATCCCGTGGCCGCAGAGCGACTCCTGGCGGGTGCTCCCCACGCACATCCGCGAGGCGGTGTTCCATGGGCTCCTCGGCAACGACGTCGTCGCGTTCCACACCCAGGGCTACGTGCGCAACTTCCTGCGCTGCTGTGACGACCTGCTCGAGCTCGAGGTCGACGAGGCCCGCGGGGTCGTGCGTTACGAAGACCGTGAGGTGTGGGTGCGCGCCTACCCGGTGAGCATCGACCCGGCGTCGCTGCGCGCTGCCGCCGACTCACGGCGCGCGCACGCCGCCGAGCTCGAGCTGCGCAGCAGGCGGCGGGAGTTCCTCCTGCTGCGCGTCGATCGCCTCGACCTCAGCAAGAACATCATCCGCGGCTTCGGCGCTCTGGACCGCTTTCTCGAGCTGCACTCCGAGTTCAAGGAACGGCTCACCTTTCTCGCGCTGCTCCAGCCGTCACGCGAGGACGTCGAGGAGTACGTCACGTACCGCGAGCGCGTTGAGCGCATCGTCGCCGACGTGAACACCCGCCACGGCACCACCGACTGGATGCCCATCGACCTGCGCATCCAGGACGACTTCCCGGTCACGCTCGCCGCCTACGCGCAGTACGACGTACTGCTGGTCAACGCCATCGCCGACGGGATGAACCTGGTGGCCAAGGAGGGCCCCGTCCTCAACCGCCACGACGGCGTGCTGGTGCTCAGCGAGTACGCCGGGGCCTTCGAGGAGCTCGGCGCCTTCGCCCTGGGCGTGAACCCGTTCGACATCGAGGGCCAGGCGGAGGCGCTGTACCGCGCACTCACCATGCCCGCGGAGGAGCGCGCCGACCGCGCCGGCATGCTGCGCCGCGTAGTGGAGGAGAACAGCGTCGAGAAGTGGGTGCAGGCGCAGTTCGCCGACATCGCCGCCAAGCTCGACGCGGACGGCTGATCCGCCGGCCGGCCCCGCCGGGCGAGCCGCACAGCGACGCTCACCCGGCGCCGAAGATGTGCGGATAGACCGCCAGCAGGTAGAGGCTGTAGACGAGGAAGATCCCGGCGACGATATTGACGGCGTACCGCACGCCGCGGATCTTGAAGCGCTGCCCGATGGCGATCAGGAACAGCACCGCGGCGAGGATGACGGTGATACGCACGTAGCGCTCCGCGGTGACGCGAGTGTCGCTGCCCAGGTCGAAGGCGTGCGAGGCCTCCTTGCTCAGTTCGTTCGCGTGGTCGGTCAGCGGGTCGCGATATTCCGGCATCTTGCTCGGGCCCGCAGGCGCGTCGGGGTTCGTCAGCGGGTCGGTCTTCACCCACGCGTCGAACGCCGGCCTGAAGTCGGGTGTGAGGCGGTCGGCCAGGATGCCGGCGAGCTTCGTGTTGCCGGACTCCGTCGCCTGGATCCAGGCGGTGACGTTGCCGGCGTTGTAGACCAGCGTCTGGTTGGCGGTCAGTTGTGTGGTGTTCGACTCTGCGCGCAGGCGCGAAGATGTGGCGTATTCCTTGGCGCTCTCTCCGTCCCAGCGCGCTGCCTGATAGCCGCTCAAGGCGGTGACGATCGCCACGATGGCGAGGAGGACGGCCTCAAGGATCTCGACCGTCTCGACGCGACGCCTGCCCGGCTGGGGCCCCTCTGTCTCATCGCCGCCGTGCTCACGCAGATGCTCGGCGACCTCGGCGTTGATGTTGCCCTCCGGCATGACGCAGTCCCTCCTCGTGCGCCCCTTGGATCGTCCGGCCGATGCTACTACGGGAACGAGCGACGGATCATGATGAACAGACTGTGCAATAATTAGCCTATGCATGAGAATCACGTTTCGACAAGCTCGGAGGATGTCGTCGACGCCGTGCTGACGGCGAGCCGCGTGCTCGTGGCCATCGCGGCCCGCTCCCTGGCGGACGCCGGGGAGGAGGTCACGCTCACCCAGTACCGCGCGCTCGTGGTGCTGGCCTCGCGCGGGCCCCAGAGCGTCGCCGCGCTCGCCGAGGCGGTCGCCGTCACGCCGCCCACGGCGTCGCGGCTGTGCGACCGCCTGGTCCGCAAGGGCCTCGTGCGCCGGCGCGCCGACCGCCGCGACCGGCGCCAGGTGCGCATCGGGCTCACGGAGACCGGACGGCGGCTTATCGACACGGTCACGGCTCGCCGCAGGGAGGAGATCGCCCGGCTGCTCGAGACGTTCAGCCCGCAGGAGCAGCAGGCGGTGGCCGGCGCCCTGCACCGGCTGGCGGCGAGCGCCGGCGAGGTGCCCGAGCAGGAGTGGAGCAGCGGGTGGGACCTGTGACCGGCACGGGACGTACGCCGGCGTCGGTCCGTACGCGCCGGCTCGGATCCTGAGCGGACTGGTGGGGCTGCTGTACTCGAAGCGTTTCTACGCGCTCGCGGGCTGGTTCACCCGGTGGCCGTTCCCGCGCTGGGTCGCCCCTACGGTCGCCGGCGTGAGCGTCGGCCTCATGGGGCTCGTCATCCCGCAGGCCGTCGGCACCGGCCATGGCTGGGTACAACTCGGCCTCGCGTCAGCCTCCTGACCGTGCCGCTTTGGGTGATCGTGGTGCTCCCGTTCGCCAAGATCCTCGCGACGGGACTCTCCATCGGCTCAGGTGGAACGGGGGGCATCTTCGACCCCGGTATGGTCGTCGGAGCGTTCCTGGGGGCGGCCGTGTGGCGCGTCTTCGAGCCCATTGCGCCGTCTATGGGGCACAACCCCGCGCCGTACGTGATCATCGGGATGATGTGCACGTTCGGCGGCATCTCCCGGGCTCCGCTCGCCGTCATGCTCATGGTGGCCGAGATGACCGGCAGCCTTTCCATGCTGGCGCCCGCCATGATCGCTGTGGGGGCCTCGTGGCTCATCGTGCGGCGCGTCGACGCCACGATCTACCGCAGTCAGCTCAGGACTCGCGCGGAGGCGCCGGCCCAGCCGGTACTCGTCGGGCTGCCGTTGCTCTCGCGCATCCCGAACGACACGCGCTATGGCGCCGCCACGGCTTGTTCTGCAGGTCCCGCTCACGGTTCAGGAGCCTCGCGAGCGGCTTGAGG
>CAVOMB010000106.1:0-18528 GCA_963696935.1 uncultured Thermoleophilia bacterium
ACGCGTGACCGGGTGATGAAGTGCCGTCCCTCGCCGGCGGCGAGGGAGAACCCCTCGGGCTCCCCTTCGCCGACGTCGAGGATGAGCTGCGTGTGCTTCCATACCTCGTACTGGCGGTGGTCGATGTAGAACGGCATGCCGCCGACCTCGCCGAGCAGGACGTCGTGCTCGCCGACGATGAACTCGCCCTCGGCGAAGCAGAGCGGGAGGCTGCCGTCGCAGCAGCCTCCCGACTGGAAGAACATGATCGGGCCGCGCTCTGCCACGAGGCTGGTGACGGCCTCGAGGGCTGCCGGCGTGGCGACGACCGCCGGATCAGCTGTGGGCTCGTTCATGCTCCCGGCCCTCTCAGAAGAACCCGAGCGGGTCCGGGCTGTAGCTGACGAGCAGGTTCTTGGTCTGTGTGTAGTGTTCGAGCATCATCTGGTGGTTCTCACGACCGACACCACTGATCTTGTACCCGCCAAAGGCCGCGCCGGCAGGATACAGGTGATAGCAGTTGGTCCACACACGCCCCGCCTTGATGGCTCGGCCCATGCGATAGGCGCGGCTGCCGTCGCGCGTCCACACTCCCGCGCCGAGTCCGTACAGCGTATCGTTGGCGATCTGCAACGCCTCCGCGTCGTCCTTGAAGGTCGTGGCGGCCAGTACGGGGCCGAAGATCTCCTCCTGGAAGACGCGCATCTTGTTGTCGCCCTTCAGGACGGTCGGCTGGAAGTAGTAGCCCTCGGCGAGGTCGCCGTCCAGCACGTTGCGCTTGCCGCCGATGAGGCACTCCGCGCCTTCCTGCAGGCCGATGTCGACGTAGCCGGTGATCTTCTCCAGTTGCTGGGTCGAGACCTGCGGCCCGAGCATGGTCGCGGTGTCGAGCGGGCTGCCCTGGACGATCTTGCCGATGCGCTCCAGACAGCGCGCCATGAACTCGTCGTAGATCGACTCCTGGATGAGCGCGCGCGAGGGGCACGTACACACCTCACCTTTGTTCAAGGCGTAGAGCACGAGGCCTTCCACCGCCTTGTCCAGGTAGCTGTCGTCCTTGGCCATCACGTCCTCGAAGAAGATGTTCGGCGACTTGCCGCCGAGCTCCGTGGTGGACGGGATGAGGTTCTGGGCGGCGTACTGCATGATCAGCCGCCCGGTGACGGTCTCGCCGGTGAAGCCGATCTTGGCGATGCGCGGGCTCGTCGCCAGGGCCTTGCCGATCTCACCGCCGGGCCCGGTGATGATGTTGATGACGCCCGGCGGGACCACGTCTGCAATCACCTCGGCCAGCTTGAGGATCGACCACGGCGTAGGAGAGGCCGGCTTCAGGACCGAGCAGTTGCCGGCAGCGAGAGCCGGGGCCAGCTTCCACGCCGCCATGAGCAGCGGGAAGTTGAAGGGGATGATCTGTCCCACGACCCCGAGCGGCTCGTGGAAGTGGTAGGCGACGGTGTCCTTGTCGATCTCGGTCAGCGTGCCCTCGAGCGAGCGGGTGGCGCCGGCGAAGTAGCGGAAGTGGTCGATCGCGAGCGGGATGTCGGCTGCCAGCGTCTCGCGCACCGGCTTGCCGTTCTCATAGGACTCCGCCACAGCCAGCATCTCAAGGTTCGCCTCGATGGCGTCGGCGATCTTGTTCAGGACCATCGCCCGCTCGGCGAGCGATGCCTCGCCCCAGGCGTCCTTGGCCTCGTGCGCGGCGTCGAGCGCCAGTTCGACATCCTCGGGTGTCGACTTTGCGACCTCGCAGAACGGCTTGCCCGTCACGGGCGTGATGTTGGGCATGTACTGCCCCTTGACCGGCGGCACCCAGACGCCGCCGATGAAGTTGTCGTAGCGCGGCTTGACGCTGACCACGCTGCCCGGCGTACCGGGCGCTTCGTAGAGCTTGCTCATCTCTTCCCCCACGGTCGAAATCACTGTGTGCGACGTCGCCTCTGTCCGAGCGAAGCCGCAGTCCATTGGGATGTGTCGCGCGCGGCGCTTCCACGCGCGGGTGCCGCAGGCGCTCGCCTCCTCTCCGTCGCGCTGCGCCGGCGTCCGCTGAGGTGTGGGGCCGGCGATCCGGGTCGTCTATGTCGTCCAGCTCGTTGAGGTCGATGCCGAGCAGCTCCTCAACGTGGGCCATGCGCTTCTGCAGCGTATTGCGGTGGATGTGCAGCTCGTCGGCGGTCTGCTGGACGGCGAGGTGGTTCTCGAAGAGAGAGTAGAGCGTCTTGTAGAGGCTCGTGCGATGTGCGGCGTCGTACTCGAGCAGCGGAGCGAAGGTGCGCTGGACGATGTCTGAGAGCGCCTTCTGGTCGAGCCCGTCCAGCAGGATGAGGTGGCCGCTCAGTTCGTCGAAGACCGCGCCTCCGCCCGACTCCGGAGACCGGCGTGCGGCCATGGCCGCCGCGCGCGCCTGCTGCAGGCAGCGCGGCGCGCTCTCGACGCCGGCGAGCGGCGCCGAGCAGCCGGCGACGAGTGGCTCGGCCGTCGCGGCCGCGGCGGCCGCGCGCAGGTCGTCGAGCAACTCTCGCGCGGCCACGGTCTCGGGGTCGGGCAGGGACGTGAGGACGATCACCGACGGGCCGTTGGACAGGCTCAGGAAGGGGATGCGGCGCTGGCTGAGCCGGGCGTCGAGCGCGCGCAGCATCCCGTCGGTGGACTTGTCCGCGGCCTCGCCGGCGAGAGTCGGCGCGGACGACGGAAGCAGCGCCGGCGGCTCCACGACGGCGAGGCGCAGGACGCTCGCGGCGCTGAACCCTTGCTCCTCCAGGCGGATGCGCAGGTCCTGCGCGGGAGTGCGGCCGGCGAGGATGTCTCGGAGCAGGCCGCGACGCACTCGCCGGCGCATCTTCAGCTCGTCGCGCTTGCGCAGCAGCTCCAGGGTGACGAGTTGCTGCAGGTAGAGCAGCGAGGCGGCGGCGAACTCGCTCGGCTGCCGCCGCGAGACGACCGCCGCCAGCACGCGCTCCACGCGGTCCATGATCAGGACCTCGCGGAAGTAGATGCGGTCGTCCTCCCCATCCACCACTGCGTGCGGGCCGGGCAGGCCGCGCAGGCGTTCGTACGCCTCCAGAGCCCGCTGACGAAGGCGGCGTCACCCGACGCCCGGCCCGAGGCGCAGACCGTCCGTCCTTGCGTGTCGAACAGCACGATGGGGACCTCGAGGATCGAGGCGACCCTGTCGACCAGCTCTCCCAGATCCTTCTCCTGTACCACGAGCTCGAGCAGCTGGATCTGGAGCGCCGCGGTGCGGCGGAGTGTCTGCATGTCGCCGGCGGTCGAGGTCGCGGACTCGCCCGGGTCCGCGTCGTGCTCGAGCAGGGCCGCCTCCAGTTCCTCGGTGTGGCGGCGCACCTGGTCCTGCAGTCTTACGGTGGTCTGGAACAGCCCGAAGTCCGACTCCCGCACGTCCATCGCGGCCTCCGAGCGGTCCATCAGGGCGCTGACGATCTTGTTGAGCCGGTCGATCTCGGTCTGCAGGCTCGCGACGTTCGGGGTTTGGTGCGCGTCAGCCACGGCGGGTCACTGCCGCCGCTCGCCGCAACCCGACGGCGACGGCGGTGAGCGCCTGGTTGATGTGGACGCCGCAGTACTGCTCGCCGTAGGTGTTGAAGCCCACCGCGTTGTTGGCGCGCAGCACGTCGGCGACCGGCTGCTCGATCCCGGACTGGGAGATCTCCAGCTTGCGGAGGATGCAGTCGAAGGTGAGCACGACCTGCGGTGGCCCGATGCGGGCGCGGATCTGCGCGAGGGCCGTCTCGAGGTTGCGGACGAGATCGACACCCTTCGCCACCCGGAGTACGACACCGCGCTCGATGGCGCAGTAGAACTTGAGGCTGCCGTCATGGTTCACCTTCTGGATGGAGCGCACGTAGTTGCCGCCGTCGATGAGGACGACGACGGGCGACGCGGCGAAGTGCGCCGGTCCGAGTTCGCGCGCTTGGATGGTGAGCATGCGCGCGTACTCCTCCGCCGCCGGCAGCCCGTTGATCTCGCTGACCAGGCGCTCGGCCGGGACCGCCTCGGTCACGACCAGCCGTTCCTCAGTGGGCTCGAAGTGCTGGGTCTTGAACTCCATGAACGGGAGCGGCGTGGAGACGAGCACGAGGACGGCCGCGCCGCTGACGAACTCGCCGTCGCGGTAGATGTACGTGTTCGCGAAACTCATGCTGTCGCCGGCTGACCCGCCGACGAGCGGGATGTCTCCCAGGCCCTCTTGAAGCGCGTGCGCCAGCTGCTCCTCGTGGCCGAAGAGTCCGTCGACGAGCAGGAAGGCGAAGGAGTTGTGTACGTCGGCCTGCGGCGCCTCGGCTTCGAGCCGGCGCCGCAGTCCGCTCGCGAACGCGACGCCCTCCGATCGGCTGAACCCCTGGAGGTCGTCGAGGTGCCCGACGACGGTCGCACCGGCCGAAGCCGCGAAGCTCACGCCGGTGAGGCTCCCGTCGCGGCATCCCATCGGCCCGATCTCGCCGGCGGTGGTGCAGCCGACGACGGACGCGGCGCCGAACCGCGCACCGATCTCGCGCGCGAGAGCGACGCGGTCGTACTCGCTTGAGCAGAAGAAGAGCACGAGCGATGTGTCCGGCTGCGCCAGACCCTGGTGCAACTCCTCGGCGGCCGCCCGGGGATCGGCGGCGCAGGATTGCGCGATGCGGATCGCCCGTTCCTCGCCCATCGGCTGCCCTCGTCGTCCGGCGCACGGGTGTGGTCCCGTGCACACCTCAGAACTTCATGATACCGCCGCATCGCACGCCGGCGAGTGTGCACCCGCACGAGGAGCGGCCACGCGGCCGCCGGTCAGGCCGCGCTGCCGGGCGCCGACGCGGCGGCCTTCGCGGCCGGCGGCCTCCTCCACATGTGGTCGGCGACGATCACCACGAGCGCCACCGCGACCACCGCGGCGCCGAAGACCTCGTCGAGGGTGTCGCCGCGCGCGACCACCACCGGCGTGACCATCAGGACGGCCAGTCCGCGCGCGGCGACGAGCAAGGCTCCCATGAGCCAGACGGGCAGGAGGCTCCCCGCGGAGCGGCGGTAGACCCAGACCCCGACGACGGCGACGGCCAGGGAGGCCGCCAGCCGGGAGAAGTAGAAGGGGTCGGCAAGAGTGGCGGGGCGCAGCGTCGGACCCCAGACGAGGAACCACTGCACGGCGCCGAGCGCCAGGCCTACAGCCACGGGGTTCAAGCGGCCAAGGAGCCGGTGCGCCACGAACCCGTACCAGGCGAGTGCGGCGAGGGCCGAGGAGAACACGCCCGTCACGATCCAAGCCGCGAGCAGGCCGGCCGAGGATGCGCGCGGGGGACCCACGTCGATCCCCGGCAGCCGGCTGCACACGAGGACGGAGAGCGCCACGGTCAGAGTCGGGGCCAGCGCCGCCAGGAGAAGAGCCCGGCGTGGAGCTTGCGTCGACGCCAGAGCCCGGACCAGATCACGGATCGCCGCCGACGGCGAGTACACGCCGCTCAGGATCCATGCGGTGAGCACGGCCGGGACGGCGCTGACGAGCGCCGCGTAGATGGGGTCGGCCAGGGCGGTCTTCGCCAGCGGGACCGCGAGCAGGACGACGACGACGCCCACGGCGACGAGAAGCCGCTTCTGCCTGTGACCGGGGACGGGGTGCGGGAGGTCGCCGGCCGAGATCACGAGCACCGCCGCCAGCGCGGGGAACAAGGCGGCGAGGGAGACGCCTTGGCCGAGCACGTTGCCGGACAGGATCAGCGCCGGCGCCACTCCGACCACGGCGAACGTGAGCCAGGGATGTCGCTCGAGGGCGTTCCCCGGCTGGCCGGGTGAACTGACGGGGGCGTCGGGCATGCGGGCATCGTAGCAGCCGGGTCCCCGCGGCGGCGCGGGCGACGAAGTCGTCCCCGCAGGGTACACTACAGAGTGACCGCCCGGCCGGTGACAGCCCAGCCGGGCTTTTGGACGTCAGGAGAACTCCCGTGCACTCCGTCGACACGATCCGCAATCTCGCCATCATCGCCCACATCGATCACGGCAAGACGACGCTGATCGACAGCATCTTCCGCGCCGCCCACGTGTTCCGCGAGAACGCGCACATCGACGAACGCGTGATGGACAACAACGACCTCGAGCGCGAGCGCGGGATCACCATCCGCTCGAAGCACTGCACCGTGGAGTGGAAGGACTACCTCATCAACATCATCGACACGCCGGGGCACGCCGACTTCAGCGGCGAGGTCGAGCGTGTGCTCAGCATGGTCGATTCCGTCCTGCTGCTGGTAGACGCCAACGAGGGCCCCATGCCCCAGACGCGCTACGTGCTGATGCGGGCGTTGAGCTTCGGGCTGCGGCCGATCGTCATCGTCAACAAGGCCGACCGGCCGAACGCCGATCCTTCGGGCGCCCTCGACAAGACCTTCGACCTCTTCGTCGAGCTGGGCGCCAGTAACGAACAACTCGACTTCCCCGTGCTGTACGGCTCCGGCCTTGAGGGCTGGATCGTCAACGACATCGACGAGTACAGGAAGGAAGAGCACGAGCGCGAGGAGCACCTGCACGACGGCGCCGGCCTCGCGCCGGCGCTGCTGCGGGAGCTGGCCGACGCCGGCATGAATGATCTCTTCGAGACCATCGTCGCCAGCGTCCCCGCGCCGAAGGTCGACCAGGATGCTCCGTTCCTCATGCAGGTGAGTACGCTCGCCTGGAGCGACTACATCGGCCGCATCGGCTGCGGGCGCGTACTCGCCGGAGCGGCTCAAGGTCGGTGACGAGGTGCAGCGCATCACGACGCGCCACCTCGAGGTCGGCGACCCCGAGGCCGGCTGGGAGCGCACAGGCGCGGACGCCGCGCGCGTGACGCACCTCTGGGTGACGCGCGGCCTCGAGAACCGTGAGGTCGAGGAGGCCTCCGCCGGCGATATCGTCTGGCTCGCCGGCCCCGCCGACATCACGCTCGGGGACACGCTGGCGTCACCCGACCTGGATCCGGACGAGGCCGCTCTGCCGCCGCTCGAGATCGAAGAGCCGACGGTCAGCATGTTCTTTCTCGTCAACAACGGCCCGTTCGCCGGTCAGGACGGCAAGGCAGCGACGCTGCGCCAGCTCAAGGACCGGCTGGAGCGCGAACTGCGCGTCAACGTCGCGCTCCGCGTGGAGGACCTCGGGCGGCCGGACGGCGTCAAGGTCTCCGGCCGCGGCGAGCTGCACCTCGCGATCCTCATCGAGGAGATGCGCCGCGAGGGCCTCGAGCTCTGCGTCTCGCGCCCCGAGGTCATCACCCACCGCGACAGCCACGGCAAGCTCCTCGAGCCGATGGAGCAGCTGATCATCGACGTGCCCGAGGAGTACCAGGGCGCGATCATCCAGGAGCTCAGCCTGCGAAAGGGCGAACTGCTCGGCGTCGAATCGACCGGGACCGGCCTCGTCCGCCTCGAGTTCTCGATCACGACGCGCGGCCTGATCGGCTACCGGAACGACTTCCTCACCGAGACGCGCGGCCTCGGCGTCATGAGCTCGAGGTTCACGGGCTACGGCCCGTGGAAGGGCGACCTTCCGGGCCGCAACCGCGGCTCGCTCGTCAGTCAGACGGGCGGCGAGGCCGCAGGCTACTCGCTCGAGAACCTGCAGCAGCGGGCGACGCTGTTCGTCGGCAACATGACCCCGGTCTACGAGGGCATGATCGTCGGCGAGAACTCGCGCAGCGACGACATGCTCTGCAACCCCACCAAGCGCAAGCAGCTCGGCAACTACCGGTCGTCCACCAAGGACATCGACGCCGGCCTCAAGGTGCCTCGCCCCATCACCCTCGAGAGCGCTCTCGAGTGGATCGCCGACGATGAGCTCGTCGAGGTCACGCCCAAGATCGTGCGCGTGCGCAAGCACATCCTGAGCACCGAGCAGCGCAAGAAGTTCGAGAAGCGCGGCGCGGACGCCTGACGGCGCGCGCCGTCAGTCGTCAGCCCGGCCGATTCGAGGACTGTTAGCCGAGCTGGCCGTAGACGACCTCGTCGAAGGCCACTGAGAAGGACTTGAGCCGCGTCTTGGCGGCCTCGAACGCGGCCATGAACTCAGGATTCTTCATGGCCTCAGCTGCGGTGACGCCGTGTTGGTTCTCCTTGCACGCAATTCGGTAGGCCAGTGTCGCCGTCAGATGGTCGCCTCGTCCAACATGATCCCTCAGGCGCTGGATGACCTGCTTGGAGATGCCGGCGTAGACGGGTTTCCCCTCTTCCATGAGCACCTAGCAGCCTCTCGGGTCTCGCGACAGATTCAGCCGTTTGCAGATGCCGACCGGTCTGACCTTCTTGGTCGAGAAGAGCTCCAGTGAAACGGGGCGCAGCATGCGCTCGCGGAGCGTCCTCATGTATCCCGGAAGGACCACTCGAGCGAGTTCATCGAATGTGAGCGCAACCATCGATGGACATCACAGCCTCCGCAGTTCTTCGATGGCCTCGGCGATGATGGCTTGCTGCTTCTCGATCTCATCGAGCAGCTCCTCGGGCGTTCGCGTGTCCTCCTCGACGACTCGGTGCGGATTGACGGCCTTGAGGTCGTAGTCGCTCGCCTCGATGGCGTCGCGCGTTACCGCCCAACTGCGCTTGGAGTCCGGCCGCGCCACAGCGCCGCCGGCGCGGCAGTCACCGACCAGCTCGAAGAAGTCCTCCATACGCGCCAGCGTGAACGGCGTCTTCTTGCCGACCTTCAGGTCGCTGAGGTCGTAGTACCAGATGCGCTCGGTGGGCCTGCCCTTGTTGAAGAACAGCAGGAGCTTCTAGTGCAGGAAGTCGAAGACGGCGCCGATCGCGCGAACCTCTGCGGCCTCGCGTTCCTCTCGCTCGTCCAGGATGCGCAGAAAGAGGATCCAGGTGAGCTCCGGAACGTACTGCAGCGCGCCGGCGCAGTTGGACCGCCGCGTGATGTCGCAGATCTGCTTCACAGCCGAGTTGACCGACTGCTGCGTCGCTAGCTTCTAGCCGTTGGTGGCCGTCACATCGTCTCCAGTGGGGTCTTGAGCGCCTCAAGGACCGGCTTGGCGACGTAGAGCCGCCGCCACTTGCGGTCGCCCACCTCCTCCAGCAGGCCCGCCTCAACGAGTGTCAGGACTGCCGTCCTCGCGGTGGGGTTCGTGACGCCCAGCAGTCTCTGGGCTTCGGCTACCGTCAGGTACGGCGACCTCATGACTTCGTCAACGAGTGCCAGTGCCTTGGGCTTGTCCTGCACGCGCTGGCGATACTCCTCGTGGATCTTCGTCAAGTCACGGGCCTGCTCCGCAGCTCTCTCGGCCGTCTGCCGCACGCCTTCGAGGAAGTACAGCAACCAGCCTCTCCAGTCTCCATGGGTCCGCACGCGCAGGAGTGCATCGTAGTAGTCCGAGCGGTGGGCCTCGATGTACGCGGAGAGGTAGAGCAGCGGCTGCGTCAATCGGCCGCGCTCGGTGAGGAACAGAGTGATGAGCAGCCGCCCGACGCGCCCGTTGCCGTCAAGGAACGGATGGATCGCCTCGAAGTGCTCGTGAATGAGCGCACACTGGATGAGGTCGGGGAGGCTTCCTCGCTCGTGCAGGAAGAGCTCCCAGGCGCCCAGCGCCTCCGCCATCTCGATGACCGGCGGCGGTACGTAGGTGGCGGTGGCCAGTGTCGAGCCGGGACTACCGATCCAGTTCTGCGAGCGCCGGAACTCGCCCGGTGTCATGTGGGCGCCGCGCACGCCGTCCATCAGGCGCTCGTGCAACTCGCGGACGAAGCGAAGCGACAACGGGAGGTCGTGCAGGCGCTCGAGTCCGTACTCGAGAGCGGTGATGTAGTTGCGCACTTCGCGCAGGTCCGGGTCTCGCTCCGGCTCAGTCCCGGCGACCTCGTCGATCAGCAGTTCCGACAGGGTCGTGTGCGTCCCCTCGATGCGCGACGAGAGAACAGCCTCCTGCCGCAGGTAGGGGGCGATGAGAAGGTGAGGGTTGGGAAGCTGCTCGCCGGCTATCGACAGCTCGCTCAGCGCCGCATCGGCTCGCGACAGCGCCAGGACGAGGTCACGGTCGTAGTCGATGTCCGGTGGCAGGGGGGCGGGCACGAAAGCGTCGTAGCCTTGCGCGGTCCTGACGATGCGACCGACGGTGCTGTCCTTGAAGAGGTCTGTGTCCGCGACGACTCCGCTGGGAGAACTCGTCACCTGCTTTCAAAGTGGCGAGAACTTTGAAAATCTACACGGCGATATTTTCAAAGAGCGCCGCACATTGCAAATGACACATCTTCCGCTTCGCGGAAGATGTGCGCGCGCGCGAGGCCAGCGACGACCGCCGATCGCGACAGAATCGATGACGTCCCTTGCGCGAAGTAGTGACGGCCAAAGCGACCAAGGGACTGCGAGCTCAGTCGTCCACGCGCCTGAGTGCCCCGTCCTTGGCGATTCTGAAGATGAACGGCGCGGGCTCCTTCGCCGCGACGGCCTCCATTTCTCTTACGTGCCTTCTCGAAAACCGCCACGGTTGCTTCGGCGCCCAGGTTCGCCGTCACGACCACGAAGACGCGGAGCCCCGCATGAAGCCAAGCATCTTTCTCGGCCGGCCGGTAGCGGATGCGGGCATCCTGCGTCACGAAGGCCCATTTGCGTCGAGCCACCTCAGGGAGCAGGTCGACGTCCTTCATGTTCTGGGGGAAGTGGTCGTCGTGAAGCCGCGGACGGCCTGCGACAGAATCTTGGCGCCACTCCCGCCGCGACTGTCATCGCGACTCTCGCAGCCGTGGGTCGCACTACGGACCGCGCGCTCGGGACTCGGCTATTCGAGTACACCATCGACCGCCTGTCGGCCCGCTGGGGTGGCGATAAGGATGCGGGCGTTCTTCTGCGGGTTGCCTGAGCTGACGGGCGCAGCGTCAGCTCCGAAGACGGCTTGCATGGCGCCGGTCCCTTGGATGCGCAACTCGTCGCGGTCGCAGACGAAGAGGGCGCGCTTGAGCTGCCCGGCGCCGGCGATGCGCTTGAGCAGGTTCACGGCGATGAACGTCTTGCCGGCGCCGGTGGCGAGCGAGAGGAGCGCTCGCTTGGGCGTGCCCGCCCGCTCGCAGGCAGCGATCTTCTCGAGCACGGCGCGGATCGCCGCGTCCTGGTAGTAGCGCCGCGTGCCCTCACCGGCCGGATAGCGCTGGAGGAGCGGCGCTGCGGCGGGGTCGTCCAAGGCGAAGCCCATGGCCTGCTCGTACCGCCCCTGCAACTCCGTCGGCGTCGGGAATTCGGCCAGCTTGCGCGGCGCGTGCGTCAGACCGGTGAAGCGGTCGAATTCGACGAACTGGTGACCGTTGGTGGCGAAGACGAACTGCACGTTGAGGCGCTTGGAGGCGGCGCACAGCTTCGCCTGCTCGAGCCCGTGCGTCGGCGGCTTGCCCTCTGGTTTGGCTTCGATGAGCGCCACCGCGACCGGCTGCGAGTCGGGGTACGGTTTGATGCGCAGCGTGTAGTCGGTGCGGCCCTTGGCCTGCTTGAACGGCCGGCCGTCGATGATCTCGATGGCGCCGGCTGTCTCCTCGCGTCGAATCAGATCCTCGGTCCAGCCGCATGCATGGATCGCCGGATCGATGAGCTTGGCGCGAGTATCGGCCTCTGAGGGCCCCACTGGTTGCCCCCAACCGTCAACCACTACATCCGTAGTCTACAGCCCGTGCCGGTCAGTGCTGTCGTCGGACCATGGTCGCGGTCGACTTCACACGCAACGTCCCCCGTTCATCGGCGCGGAGTGGGGGTCGGAGCCCTCAGCCGTGACCGTGCGCTTCGGGCGCCGTCACCTGCCGCTACGCTGCGACCTTCTCCGCCGCCAAGGGCATCGAAGGCAGCCTCAAGGTGCCTCGCCCCATCGCCTTCGAGAGCTCTCGAGTGGATCGCCGACGACGAGTTCGTCGAGGTCACGCGCAAGATCGTGCGCGTGCGCAAGCACATCCTTGCTGCCGAGCCGCCCAAGAAGATGGATTCACTTCACGCCCAGCTCGGCGTGACACCTCAGCATGTATCTGTCGAACTGGGGGACGGTGAACGCTGCGTAGCCGTGTCCCGGCGTGTAGAGCAACCCTTTGTCGATGAGCCTTGAGCGGATGGGGCCGGCTTGCTCGGCAGTCCGATCGATGCGGCGTGCGACTTCACTCGCTCGATGTGGTTGGGATCCCAGCTCTGCCATGGCGTAGAGGTACCTGAGCTCCAGCTCGGTCGTGCGCTCCGCCCGCACACGGAAGAAGCTCTCGTCGAGCCCAGCCTCGACCAGAGGCAGCACCGACTCAACGTCGCCCACTGTGATCGGGGAGGCGGACGTCTCGTCCCAGACGATCCTGCCGTACTCCTGCAGGAAGTACGGATAGCCCTCCGTGTAGTCGACCATGAAGTCAACGGCGTCGGCCTCGAGCTCGACCCCCAGCTCTGCGGCCGGCAGAACAAGGGCGTCCCGGGCATCGCTCGCAGCATCCAGTTCGCCGATCTGCGGAAACCGGAAGAGCCGTTCGCTATACGACTTGGCCTCGCCGGCCAGTCGGGGGATCTGGGGCAGCCCGGCTCCGACCAAGGTGATCGGCAACGACCTCCGAGTGCACTTGTGCAGCGCCACGATGAGGGCTTCGAGATCGGGCTGCCGCAGGAACTGGATCTCGTCGACGAGGAAGACGACGCCGACGCCCTGGTCCCGGGCGGCTTCGCCGATGGCGACGAACAGATCGGTCAGGTCCTCCGAGAGTGCACCGCTGTCACCGATGCCTGCGAGGGCGTCTATGTCGAGGCCTGCGGTCATGGCGCCATCGGGATTGAACGTGACCGTGAACGACTTGAGGACGGATGCTGCTCTGAGCACCCGGTCCGCCCACTTCGCCTTGGGGGCGATCTGAAGCAATGCGCGACGCACATGCGCGGCCATCTTCGGAGCGAAGGCGGCGTTCTTCTCGACCTCCCACTCCACGGTGGCCCAGTCGCGGGCCTCTGCTTTCTCGCGGAACACGTCGAGGAGAACGGTCTTGCCGACTCCCCTGAGCCCCGTGATGATCATCGACTGCTCGACGTAGCCGTTCTCGAGACGCTCAAGCAGGATGCCGAACGACTCGATCTGCTTGTCGCGGCCGACAAGCGCCGGAGGCTTGGTGCCTGCGCCGGGTGCGTAGGGATTCTTGCGTGGGTCCATGGGCCGTCCTTTTCAGACTAGACAGAACTTATCAGGAGACGATAAGTCGTGTCTAGTCTGTAAAGTTGACTCAGCTGGCCATTCGGCTGAGCCCAAAGAGAGGCGGATCCCGGCCGGCAGGGTAGCCTTCGACGTGTCGTGCGGCGTCAGCCAGCGGCGCCCTGCGCGGCCTCGACGACGCGCCGCCAGGCCGCGACCTTGTCCCCGAACCTCAGTGCGGCGTTTGGCGGGCGACGTGGACGGCAGCGTGGTGAGCGCCAGGTCCGCGGGTACCTCCTGGCTCCGCATGACGCGCCGGTCCCAGAACGCGCGCGCCGTCAGGCCGTTGAAGAAGCGCGCACCTGCGGGTGCCCGGCGAAGAACGCCTCGAAGTCGTTGACGACCGCGGTCGTCGCGACGATCGAGGCGTCCAGGCTGCCGGGCCGCTCGGCGGAGGCCAGCACGTCCCACAGCGCTATCCTGGCCTCCAGCAACATCCGCATCCTCGCCGCGTAGTCCTCGCCGGCCGGCCGCCCGAGTAGCTCCGCCATCACGCGCCAGAACGCGTTGCGCGGGTTGCCGTAGTCCTCGCCGTGCTGCAGCGACAGGACGCTGGCGCGCTGCCGAGGACGAGCACCCGCGCGCTCGGAGCCGCGATTAGCGGGAGGCCGGCGACGCTGTGAGTGTGTCCGTCCACGATCCGGCGCCGGGTGCCCGCGCGCTCAGTGCAGGAACAGCCGCAGGCCGGTGTGCACCATCGTCATCCCGTACTCGGCCGCCGCCGCGCTCACCACGTCGTCGCGAGCCGAGCCGCCGGTCTGGGCGACGTACTGCACGTTGCTCTTGGCAGCGCGGTCGAGATTGTCCGGGAAGGGGATGAAGGCGTCGGAGGAGAGGCAGACGCCGTCGAACCGCTTGACCCAGTCGGCGCGCTCCTCCCGCGTCAGCGGCTCGGGGACGGCAGTCAGGCCCTCGCGCAGCTTGCGCTTCTCGACGTCCGAGAGCTCGTCCCAGAGCAGGTAGTAGTCGACGAGGTTGGCCTTCTCCGGCTTGGGCAGGTCGTCGCGGATCGGTAGCGCGAGCGTCTTGGGGTGCTGCTGAAGCAGCCACTTGTCGGCCTTGCCGCAGGCGAGGCGCGTGCAGTGCACGCGTGACTGCTGGCCCGCGCCCATGCCGATGATCTGGCCGTCGTAGGCGATGCCGACCGAGTTGGACTGCGTGTACTTGAGGGCGACGGTCGCCACGATGAGGGTCTCGAGGACGGTGGCCGGCAGGGGGGTTGCGTCCGCGCCGGCGGTCTGGAACAGCTCCGGCGTGACGCGCGTCGTGTTCCTCTTCTGGGTCATGGTGAAGCCGAACACCTCGCGAGTCTCCGTGTCCGCCGGCTCGTAGTCCTGGTCGATGGCCAGCACCATGTAAGCGCCGTCGCGCTTGGTCTTGAGCAGTTCGAGCGCCTCGGGCTCGAAGCCCGGCGCGATGATCAGGTCGGAGACCTCGCCGTAGAGCAGCTTCGCCAGCGAGAGGTCGACGACGTCGCTCACTGCCGCGACGTCTCCGAACGAGCACATACGGTCGCCGCCGCGGGCGCGCGCGTAGGCGGTGGCCAGCGGCGAGAAGTCCTCGTCGCCGAGGAACTGCGAGGCGCGGTAGGCGGCGGAGATCTCGCCGGCGACCGCGGCGCCTGCAGGACTCACATGCTTGAAGGACGCGGCGGCCGGCTTGCCTGTCGCCGCCCGGAGCTCGCGCACGAGCTGCCACGCGCCGAGCGCGTCGAGGAAGTTGATGTAGCCCGGCCTGCCGCTGAGCACCCGGAAGCCCGACTCTTCCGGGACGGTGACGCTCGCCGGTGTCTGGTGCGGGTTGCAGCCGTACTTCAAGGCGATATCCATCGGGCTTCCTTTCGAGCGCGTGCCGTCGCGGTGGGTCACGCGTAGTCTATGACGCCGCCTGCCCGCCTTCTGGACGCCACGCATGGCCCCGCGTAGTCTGCATCCAGTGGTGTCCTACCGGGAGGGATCATGGGTCGCTGGAGGGCGTTCTGTCTTGCCACGCTCGTCGTTGCGCTGGTGCTCGTGTGTGCGCCGCTCGCAGCCTTCGCCGGTGGCTACAAGGTCACGCAGGTCTGGGGAGAAGCCGGCGAGGGGCACGGTCAGATACAGGTCCCCAAGGGTGTCGACGTCGCTCCCGACGGCTCGGTCTGGGCGGTCGACTACCACAACGAGACACTGCTCAAGTACGCAGCATCCGGTAAGCTGCTCGGCGCCTGGGGCAGGCTCGGCCGGGCGCCGGGGGAGTTCGACCGGCCGAGCAGGCTGGCGGTCGGCCCGGACGGTACGGTGTACGTCACCGATGCCGAGAACCAGCGCATCCAGTGCTTCTCGCAGTCGGGCAGGTTCCTCAGGCAGTGGGGCCGTGCGGGCACGGGTCCCGGGGAGTTCTCGTTCCCGAGGGGGATCGGGATAGGCCCCGACGGCAGCGTGTACGTCACGGACCAGGCCAATCACCGGGTGCAGGTGTTCACCGCGCAGGGGCAGTACCTGCGACAGTGGGGTTCGATGGGGCGCGGGCGCGGCCAGTTCAAAGTCCCCAAGGACGTGGCCGTGAGCGGCGACGGCCGCGTGTACGTGGTCGACATGAGGACGTGCCTGGTCCAGATCTTCACGACGAAGGGCAGGTGGCTGGGCAGCTTCGGTGGCAGGGGGTCGGCGCGCGGGCGCTTCTCGGGTCCGCGCGGGCTCTGTGTGGACGCGCGCGGTCACGTGTTCATCGCGGACGCGATGAACCACCGCATCGAGGAGTTCTCCGCCACCGGCGCGTTCGTGCGCGAGTGGGGCGCCGAGGGCGCGCTCGACGGGTTGTTCCAGGCTCCGCGCGACATCGCGCAGGCTCCCGACGGCAGCCTGGTGGTGGCCGACACGTACAACCACCGGCTGCAGCGGTTCGTCAAGGACGACTCCGCGGACGTCGACCCTCCGGTCACGACGTGCTCACAGCACGCGGGCTGGTATGCAGCCCCGCTCGAGCTCACGCTGACTGCGGCGGATGCCGCGAGCGAGGTCGCAGCGACCTACGCGAGCGTGGACGGTCCCAAGTTCCACCCCGCCGCCGGCCCGGTCGGACTCGGCGGGCAGGGCAGGCACGTCGTGCGCTTCTTCTCGGTGGACGCCGCCGCCAACCAGGAGCGGATCCGGCGGCTCGCGTTCGTGCTCGACTGGAAGGCGCCTGGTGTGAGCTTCGGGACTCGGGCGCCTCTCCGCGCCGTCGCCGGCGCGTCCGTCCGGCCGCGCTTCTCGGTCGCCGACGCGCTCAGTCCGGCGTGCCGGGTCTGGGTCCGCCTCGAGCGCGGCGGCGAGCAGGTCTGGCTGAAGAGCCTGGGGCGGGTGGACGTCACGCCGTCCGGTCACACGCTCCAGCCGGCGCTCACGGCGCCGCGCTCCGCCGGCCGCTACGTCCTGACCGTCACGGCACGCGACCGCGCCGGCAACATCGGTTCGCGCTCCTTCGCCCTGCTGGTGCGCAGCCGCTAGGTCCGCTGCGCCTGTGGACTCCGCCTCGGACCGGGTCCATAGTGTCCCGATACACGCCAGGGAGGGAGGGTGCCATACCGAAGTACCTCATCGTCGCCACGTACAGTCCCGAGGGCATGAAGGGCGTCCTGCGCGAGGGAGGCAGCGAGCGTCGCAGGATGATCGCCGACATGGCGCAGAACCTGTAGGGCGAGCTCGAATCCCCTGTCCCGGTGCGAGGTCGTCGTGCTGGTCACTCCGGAGGAGACGGACAAGGCCGCGCGCACGAAGATGTACTACCGACCGCCGGGGGCCTTGACGGCACCGGCGGCAGATCGACCAGCTGGAGGCTCTGTGACTGACGGAAGCAGGTTCTACATCAACGGGCAGTGGGTCGAGCCGGCCCACCCCGGCGCGGAGATCGCGGTCGTCGACCCTGCGACGGAAGAAGAAGTCGCGCGCATCGCGGCCGCCTCGCCCGACGACGTCGACGCGGCCGTGCAGGCGGCTCACCGCGCCTTCCCGAGCTGGTCGCAGACCAGCCGCGAGGAGCGCGTCGAGCTGCTTACGGCGCTGCGCGAGGCGTACAAGAAGCGCATCCCGCGGATCGCCGAGGCGATGATGACCGAGGTCGGCATCCCGCGCGGGCTCGCTTTCGGTGGCCAGGTGCTCGCGGGCGCGCGGCACCTCAAGATGGCGCTCGAGGCGCTGCGCCAGTACCCCCTCGAGCAGGACTGGGGCACGACCCGCATCCGGCGCGAGCCGGTGGGCGTGTGCGCCCTGCTCGCGCCGTGGAACTGGCCGATGAACCAGGTGACCTGCAAGGTCGGCCCGGCGCTCGCGGCCGGCTGCACCGTGGTCCTCAAGCCGAGCCAGCTCTCACCGCTCTCCGCCCTGCTCTTTGCCGAGGCGGTCGATGAGGCCGGGTACCCCGCCGGCGTGTTCAACATGCTGAACGGCGCCGGCTCCGCCCTGGGCGACGCGTTCGCCACCCATCCCCTGGTCGACATGGTCTCCCTCACCGGCTCCACCGCGGTGGGCGGCGTCGTCGGCACGGCCGCCGCTCCGTCCATCAAGCGCGTCTCGCTGGAGCTCGGTGGCAAGTCCGCCAATATCGTGTTCGGGGACGTCAATGTGGAGAAGGTCGTCCGCTCCGGCGTCTTCGGCGTGATGCACAACTCCGGGCAGACCTGCAACGCTCCCACGCGCATGCTCGTCGCCCAGGAGATCTACGACGAGGCCGTCGAGGTCGCGGCGCGCGCGGCCGGCGACATCGCCGTCGGCGACCCGACGGACGCGGCCACCTTCATGGGCCCCGTGGCCGGGCGCAAGCAGTTCGACACCGTGCGCGGCTACATCCAGATCGGCGTCGACCAAGGCGCCCGGCTGGTCGCCGGCGGGCTCGAGCGGCCGGACAGCGGCTTGGCTAGCGGCGGTCGCCGAACAGGCGGAGCAGCATCAGGAACAGGTTGATGAAGTCGAGATAGAGGCTGAGCGCCCCCATGATCGCCTTGCGGCCGGCGACGGTGCCGTCATCGCCGACATAGTACATCTCCTTGATCTTCTGCGTGTCGTAGGCGGTCAGGCCGGCGAAGATCAGCACGCCGATGACCGAGATGGCGAAACCGCAGCGCCGAAGACGAGAGGAAGATGTTGACGATCGAGGCGATGATGATGCCGATCAGGCCCATGATCAGGAACGAGCCGATGCTCGACAGGTCGCGCTTGGTCGTGTAGCCGTACAGGCTCATCGCGCCGAAGGTCGCCGCGGTGATGAAGAACACCTGGGTGATCGACTGCGCCGTGTAGACGAGGAAGATCGACGACAGCGACAGCCCGACCAGCGCGGCATAGACCCAGAACACGGTCTGCGCCATAGCCACCGACATCTTGTGGACGCCGAACGACAGCCACATCACGAGGCCGATGCGGGGCGAACACGAGGATCCACATCAGCGGCGTGCC
>CAVOMB010000107.1:0-21362 GCA_963696935.1 uncultured Thermoleophilia bacterium
GCGATCATCCCGAACGCGACGCTGTTCGCCTACCTCGTCCTCATCGGCGAGTTGTTCGTCGGCATCACGGTGATCGTCGCCGCCAGCGTGTGGCTGGCACGCTGGGACGGACTGTCCCAGGGTGGCAGGCGCACGCTGGTGACGCTGATCCCGGTCGCGTGCGCGAGCGGCCGCGCCGCTCGCTCGCGCGTCTGCCGGTCTCAGTAGTTGCCCGCGTACACTTCCTGGTAGTCCACCGGATGGTCGCAGGCCGGGCACTTGGCAAGCGCCTTGGCGCCGGTATGGACGAACCCGCACTTGCGGCAGATCCAGGTGACCTTCTCGTCCTTCTCGAAGACCTTGCCGTCGTCGATGTTCTTCTTGAGCGCGCGGTACCGCTCCTCGTGGTGCGCCTCGACCTTGGCGATGTTGCGAAACCGCTTGGCGATCTCCGGAAAGCCCTCGCTGTCGGCTACGTCGGCGAACGCCGGGTACAGGTCGCTCCACTCCTCGTTCTCGCCGTTCGCGGCCGACTCGAGGTTCTTGGCGGTGCCGCCGTTGAGGTCGCCTGCCGGGTAGGTCGCGGTGATCTCGACCATGCGGCCCTCGAGGTACTTGAAGAACTGCTTGGCGTGCACCTGCTCGTTGGCCGCGGTCTCATTGAAGACAGCGGCGATCTGCTGATAGCCCTCCTTCACCGCGATCTTGGCGTAGAAGGTGTAGCGGTTGCTCGCCTGGCTCTCGCCGGCGAAGGCCTTGAGAAGGTTCTGCTCGGTCTGGCTGCCCTTGAGCTCGGCCACGGTGGCTCCTTTTCCGGTGGTACGGCTGGGCAGAGTCTACAGAGCGCGCAGGCCGGTCCGCCAACGGCTCCCCGCTGACTGCCGGCATGGCCGCCTGCGGGGGGTGTTGTGTTGTATGCGTCCGGGGGTAGGAGCCCTCGGTGGCGCCATCCGTGGTGCTGTCGGAGGCGCCGAATAGAGCTCCAGCCCCCGGACGACATGTTCCCCCGCCCGGCGCCGACGCGGAAACGCTCACGGACCGGCCGGGCGACGACCGTCTACGGCGCGGCGATGTCGACGCCCTGCTCCGGGGCGCCACCGATGGTCCAGCTGGCGCCGGCGGCGGCGGCCATGACCGCAGCCATCGCCGCCGCCTCGAGCGGCGTGATGCGCTGGCCGAGCACGACGAGCGCGGCCAGCGCGGCGACTGCGGGCTCGACGCTGAGCAGCACGCCGTAGGTGGCCGCGCGCACGCGGCGGATCGCGACCATCTCGAGCAGATAGGGGAACGCCGACGAGACGACGGCGATGACCACGCCGAGCAGGATCGCTTCGCCGTGGCCGGCGACTTTGACGCCGCCGACGAGCAGGAGCGGCGTTGCCAGCGCAGTTGCGCCGAGCATCATCAGCGCCGTGACCCTGAGCGGGTCCATGCCGGTCACGGCGCGCTTCGCGAGCAGCAGGTACAGCCCCCAGCAGACGCCGGCCGAGAGGGCCAGGAGCAGGCCGATGCCGGTGGCGGAGCCGGAGGGGCCGGCGAGGATGGCCACGCCCGCGCCGGCCAGCACGATCCACAGCCAGTCGAGCTTGTGCCGCGTGCCGAGGACGGCCACCCCGAGCGGCCCGACGAACTCGATGGCCACGACGACGCCCACCGGCACGCGGCTGATCGCGCCGTAGAAGCTGAGGTTCATCAGGAAGAGGGTCACCGCGAGCGCCGCGAGCGGCAGGCGGTGACCCTTCGGCGGCAGCCGCCGGAGCGCGCTCGGCCGCACGATGATCAGGATGAGCGCGGCGAACGCCGTGCGCAGCCAGAGCGCCTCGAACACGCCCACGGAGTCGATGACGTGCACGGCCAGCGCCGAGCCCGTCTGGATCGAGATCGTAAGGACGACGACGAGCGCGGCCGCGAACGCCGCGTCCCGCCGCGCCGGCGGCCGCGAGGGCGGCGGAGGTGTGGCACCGTCGGTCATGCAGCGAGTCTACTGGGACGTGCGCCTGTCGTGCGGCGGCCGGAGTGTGCACGGACCCCACTGCGGGCGCCGGACGACGCTCAATGGTGGGCAAGCCGACACTTGTGAGCCGCCTACCGGCGTGGTACCTTCACCCTCTTCCCCAGTACTGGAGCGAAAGACTCCGCTTCCCGTGATAGCGAGGACGACATGAGCGCGAGGCCCAAGACCCCCACCCATGCCGATGATAAGCGCGCCGTCCTGTACGGCCACCCCATCTCGGAGAACAGCTTCGCCGTCCGGGACCTGCAGCACAAACTCCCCGGCGTCGGCCTGTTCGACCTGCGCCGCACCGAGACCGGCGCCCACGCCTGCACCTTCTGCGGCGCCTGCGCCAAGAAGTGCCCCGTGCAGTGCATCGACGTTCGCCTCGACCGCTCGCGCACGCACGGCAAGGGCAAGGAGCGCCACTTCGCCGGTACCATCACCGTCGACGAGCGCCGCTGCGTCAGCTGCAACCACTGCATGGAGACCTGCAAGTTCGACGCCCTCATCCCCACCGAGCTCTACACGGAGCACCGGCGCCGGGTGCAGGAGCTGGCCAGCAAGCCGCCGCAGCTCTCCAGCGGCCACGGCCTCTGCAGCGGCTGCGGCGCCGGCCTCGTCGTCAACCAGGTGCTCGGCCAGGTCAAGAATCACTACGTCGTCTCCGGCGCCACCGGGTGCCTCGAGGTGAGCACCACGCGGTATCCCTACACCGCCTGGAAGGGCAGCTACATCCACACCAACTTCGAGAACGCAGCCGCCACCCTCAGCGGTGTCGAGACAGCGTTCCGCGCGCTCTACAAGCAGGGCAAGCTCGAAGACAAGGTCAAGTTCATCGCCTTCGGCGGAGACGGCGGCACCTACGACATCGGCCTCCAGGCCCTCTCCGGCGCCATGGAGCGCGGCCACCAGATGCTGTACGTGTGCTACGACAACGGCGGGTACATGAACACCGGGTTCCAGCGTTCGAGCGCGACCCCGCAGGGCGCCTGGACGACCACCAGCCCGGTCGGCCGGGAGATCCCCGGCAAGCTCGGACACAGCAAGAACCTCACAGAGATCATGGTGGCGCACCGCCTGCCGTACGTGGCGCAGTCGTCACCGCACGACCCGCAGGACCTGATGCACAAGGCGTCCAAGGCGCTGGAGATCGACGGCCCGACGTTCCTGAACGTGCTGTCGCCGTGCCCGCGCGGCTGGCGCACCGACAACGACGAGGTCGTCGAGCTCGCGCGGCTGGCCACGGACTCCTGCTACTGGCCGCTGTTCGAGGTCACGGACGGCAAGTACCGCCTCACCTACCGGCCGCGGCACAAGCGCCCGCTCGGCGAGTGGCTGGAGCGCCAGGGCCGCTTCGCCCACATGGCGCTCCCCGGCAACGAGTACATGGTCGAGCAACTCCAGGCGTGGATCGACGAGGAGTGGGACATGCTGCTGCGCAAGTGCGACGAGATCCCCGAGAGCCAGTGGGACACGGCGAGCAGCCGCCACAAGGCCGAGCCGTTCGTCATGCACCCCAAGCGGTCGCATCTGGAGTCGCTGGGCGAGCCGCTCACCGCGAGCATGACCTACACGGCCACCGAGTGGGACGACTTCGACTGGGGCCGCCACTCGGGCATGAGCGACGGAGCGTTCGAGGATTGACCCACGCGGCTACGCCTCGCGCTCGGGCTCCGGGGCCGCTTCGAGCCGCTTCTCGAGGTGCGTGAGCCGCTGATCGATGGACGTGAGACCGGTGATGCTCTCGTTCAGCCCCTTCTGCAAGATGGAGAAGATCCGGCCGAGCCACAGGATCGCGACTGCGAGCCCAACAAGACCGAGGAGCTCAAGCACGATGGCCTTCCTTCCGTCGGCAGCGACGGACGTCGGCTGCCGCTTGGCATGTCATCACTTGGACTTCGCCCTCTTCGGCTTCGGCACAGGAAGCTCGCGCGCGGTCACCCCGATGAGCCCGGTCAGCCACTCCCGGTCGTCGATGCGGTCCTCGATCAGAAAGGCGGGCTTGGCACCCGGGTAAGGCGACGCCTCGACGACCTCGCCGATGAACGCCCGGCCTCCGGGCGTGGGCTTCACGAACAGCCGGTCGTCGCAGACCAGCGCGACGACCTTGCCGCCACAGTAGATCGCGAACTCGCCGAACATCTTACGGAACGTGATCCGCTCGGCGTCGCTCATCTGGTCGCACACGTACTCGACGAATCCCGGCTCCGAGGCCATGCCTGCCTCACTTCCCGGAAGTCAGCATCCAGGGTGCGGCGAACTGCACCAGTGACGCGGCGATGAGCAGCGCGGTCGCGGCGTGCGGCGAGGTGAGGCGACGCCCGTGGGGCAAAGGGCCCATGCCCTGAGTTGACCAGGTCATGCCTCGGGCGTTCGAGTGGGGGTATCCTCAAAACGCACTGCCCGCGCGGCCACTGAGGAGGCGGACCATGGCAATGGACAGAGGATGCCCCGGGCAGGACAGGAGCAGCTGGACCGCGGACGACATCTTCGAGGTCCCGTGCCCCAACTGCGGCAAGGAGATCGAGTTCTTCAAGGACGACGCGCGCCGCTACTGCCGCTCGTGTGGCACCTGCGTACCCAACCCCAGGCAGGACGTGGGCTGCGCCGCCTGGTGCGCCGCGGCCGAGAAGTGCTCGGTCGGCCGTCAGTGGATCGAAAACGACTCGCTGCAGGAGCCGAAGGCGATCAACGAGTGACGCCCGCCGGGGCATCCGAAAACCAGAGTGAGGGCCGGGGCGGCGCGAAGCGCCACCCCGGCCCCATTTCATGCAGGCCGTCCCCCCGGCCCTGCATGCACCGAGCGTGTGCCCCCGGGCCCGCTCAGGCTTCGGGTCAGAGCTGGAGGTACGAGTCCGCGTAAAGAGTCTGGTTGGTGAGCATCCGGTAGGTCTTCCAGAGGTCGACTTGGTCCTGGTCACTCTTGTCCACGGCCGACTCGTCGAGCACGTCCATGGCCGCGACCGCGTCGTAGAGAGCCACGATCAGCTTGTTGAGCGAAGTACTCTCGTCGTGCTGCTCGCAGACACGGATCCACTCGTTCTGCACGCTGTCGAGCGGGTCGGCGATGGCGCTGTCCAGACCGCCTCCCATCGCCATGACCATCATGACGCGGTTGATGAGCGGACGGACCTCAGGCAGGGCGCCGTTGGAGATGTTGGAGAGGCCGATCACCGTGGTCGGAGGCGGATCGGCCATCATCTTGAACATGCGCACGGCCTCTACGGTCTCCATGGCCACGTCCTGGTTGCAGTTGACGGCCAGGACGAGCGGGTCGAGGAAGATGTCCGCCACGGGGATCCCGGCCCTCTCCGCAGCCGGCAGCAGGTCCTCCATTGCGATGCCGGCGCGGCCGTCGGCCGTGGTCGGGATGCCGTCCACGCCCATGGTGAGGGCGATGACCCTGGCCCCGTACTTCGCCGCCAGCTCCATCACACTGTCCAGGCGGTCGGGATCGGCGGAGGCGGAGTTGAGCATGGCGGGCTTCTTGCAGACCTTGAGGCCCGCCTCCATCGCCGCCAGGTTGGTCGTGTCGAGCGAGAGCGGGGCGTCCGTGACCTCCTGCACCGCCTCGACGATCCACGGCATGACCTCGTGGCCGAGCTTCTTCTGCGGGCCGATGTTGAGGTCGACGACGCCGGCTCCGGCCTCGACCTGCTTCATGGCCAGGTCCTGGATGACTTTCTTGTCGCGGTCCGCGATGGCGGCCTTGACGGGTGCCGACAGGATCTGGATGTTCTCACCGATGATGAGCACCGGCGGCCTCCTTAGCCTCTGGTGGTTGTGGCGAGCGCGGCGTTGACGACAGGCTCGAGCGCCGCGCTCAGCTGACTGTCGGCCGGCAGGCCGACGAGCGGCTTGCCGGCGGCGTCGAACTCGGCGACGACGGCGTCGTCGGGCAGGACGGCGAGCAGGTTCAGGCCGTTGTCGGCGATCGCCTGCTCGAGTGCGGGTGAGAGACCCTGAGCGGCACGGTTCACGATGAGGTAGTGCCGCCCCACCTTGGTCTCGAGCTCGCCCAGCAGTGCGGCGACACGACCCGCGGTCGTGATGCCCCGCACCGTGGCGTCGCTGACGATGAAGAGCACGTCGACGTCACGGGTCGTGCGCCGGGAGAGATGCTCCAGCCCGGCCTCGTTGTCGATCACGACCCACGGGTAGCTCCCGGCGATCTGGTCGATGATGAGGCGCAGCATGTTGTTGGCGGCGCAGTAGCAGCCCGGCCCCTCCGGCCGGCCCATCGCCAGCAGGTCGACGTTGGTGCCCTCGACGAGGCTCGCGTTGATCTCGTAGTCGAGCAGGTCCTGCTTGGCGATGCCGGCGTCGAGCAGGTTGGCGCGCGCCCTCACGCTGGTCTCCTCGCGCACGTCGCCGACGGTCTTCTCCAGCGGCAGGTCGAGGACGGTGTTGAGGTTGCTCGCCGGGTCGGCGTCGATGGCGAGGATCGGCCCGGCCTGTGCCTCCGCCAGCCGGTGGATGAGCAGCCCGGCGAGTGTCGTCTTCCCGGTCCCCCCCTTGCCGGCGACGGCGATAGTGGTGGTCATGGATCAGCCTCCGTTTCCGCTCCCGTTGCTCCGCTTGGCCAGAGCCGCGCGGACACTGGGGAACCCGGTGAGGTCGGTGTGAGGGAGGAAAAGCGCCGAGGTGTACTCGTCCATGAACGTGTTGTCGGCGCTCAGCTCCAGGTAGGTCATCTTGCTTGCGACGTCGGTGACCTCGTGGCGCACGTTGACGCAGAGCAGCGTTGCGAACGCTCCGAGCGCGCTTGTGTTGCCGAGGAAGTGGAACTTCTCCACCGGTTGGTCCGGCAGCAGGCCGATGCGGACGGCCTTCTCGACGTTGAGGTACTGGCCGAACGCGCCGCCGATGAAGATCTGCTCCACGTCGGCGAGGTTCACGCCGACGCTGGCGCAGAGCACCTCGAAGCCGGCGTAGATGGCCGCCTTGGCGCGCACGAGGCTGGAGATGTCCGACTCGGTGAGGACGATGTCCTTCTCCGCGCCGCCGTCTCCGGCCCGGCAGACGACGTACTCGGGCACGTCGTCGTGGACCCGGACGCGGTCGGTGGCGGCGCCGGTGTCGATGTGCCCGGACTTGTCCAGGACCCCGGTGACGAAGAGCTCGCCGAGCAGGTCGATGAGGCCGCTGCCGCAGATGCCCACGGCCGGGGCGTCGTCGATGGTACGGAACGTCGGCTCCAGGGTGGCGTCGTCGATGAAGATGTCCTCGATGGCTCCCTGGGACGCGCGCATGCCGTCGCGCACGCCGCCGCCCTCGAAGGCAGGGCCGGCGGAGCAGGCGCACGAGAGCAGCCAGTCCTTGTTGCCGAGGACCATCTCCCCGTTGGTGCCGATGTCGATGAACAGCGTCAGCTTCTCGGTGGCGTACATGCCGGACGAGATGACGCCGGCGATGATGTCGCCGCCCACGTAGGCTCCCACGGACGGCAGGATGTGCACGCGCGCCACGGGGTTCGCGTCGAGATCGAGCTCCTGCGCGATGAGCTTGGGCGCCGTCGAGATGGTCGAGATGTACGGCTCCTCGCGCAGGGAGCGCGGCTCCAGGCCGAGGAGCAGGTGGGTCATCGTCGTGTTGCCGGCGATGGCGATCTCGTGGATCTCGCGCTGCTCCACGCCGTTGCGCTGCTGCAGTTCTTTGAGCAGTTCGTTGATGGACTCGACGCCGAGCTTCTGCAGCCGCTCGAGGCCGCGCTTGCGCTTGGCGTAGATGATGCGGCTGATGACGTCGTCGCCGCAGGCGATCTGCTTGTTGTACGTGCTCGCCGAGTCGACGACCCGACCGGTGGTGAAGTCCACAAGGTACGCGACCACGGAGGTCGTGCCGAGGTCGACGGCGACGCCCATGCTGACCTGCGGGAACGCCGTCGGGTAGACCCGCAACAGACGCGGCGGGAGGTACGAGCCGTACACCCAGTCGCGCATCTCGAGCGCCACGGTGACCTTCCAGTTGGCGTGGCGCAGGGCCGGGCCGAGCCGCCTGAGCTGCGGGAAGCTCGGCCGGAGCTCCTCGATGCCGTGCTGCTGGCCGAGCGCCCGGCGGAGCCGGTCGAAGTCACTCGTCTGATCCTCCAGCGACGGAGGCTCGATCTCGAGCTCGAAGAGCTTGACCGCCGGGTTCTGCAGGTAGTCGCAGGTGATGGGCAGCGACTCCGGCTCGGCGACGGCGTGGCCGTGCGGCCGCACCTTCTCCTTCTTGCGCTCCGGCACGTCGATCTCGATGAGGCCGGAGCCGGCATAGGTCTGGCAGGCCACCGCCCAGCCGTCGAGTACGTCGCCGGTGGACATGCCGGCGTTGCTGCGTCGCTCGACCTCACCGCTCGTCACGCGCATGCGGCAGCGACCGCAACGTCCCTGCCCCGCGCACGGGGCAGGGACGTCCAGCTCGCACATGATCGCCGCGTCGAGCAGGCTGGTGCCGTGCGGCACCTCGATGGTCTCGCCGGACGGCGTGAAGGTGATCTGCGCCAACGCCGTCCGCGGCCTGGTGGCAGAACTGTCGCTCATGCGCCCCAGACGTTCTTGATGTAGTTGGGGATGTCGACGGCGTCACGCGGGCCGACCATGATCTTCCAGTCGGGCAGTTCTTCCTCGACCTCGCCCGACAGCCCGGCCACGTGACCGGGGATGACCAGCTTCATGTGGCCGACCTTCTGGTCGATGCCGGACTCCTTGACCGTCTTGGCGATCTTCTCGGCGTCGAACTTGCCGGCCGCCCAGCCGGTGAGCACCGACTGGCCGTCGCTGTCGGCGACGAGCAGCCAGGTGGGGATGCCGGCGCTCTCGACCTCGCCCGCCACCGAGAAGTAGGTGAGCGAGAAGTTGGTCGTGATGAGCACCGGGCTGTCGGCGTTCACGGCGCCGATCTCGTAGAGCTTGGGCTCCATCTGGATCGGCTTCTGCGGGTCGGTGTAGATGTTCTGGCGCAGCGTGAGCAGCGAGTAGATCACCGCCGGCTCGTCGTGGTCGATGATGATGACGCCGGCGTACTTGCCGACCGCCTGAGTGGCGCGCACCAGCTCGGCCTGCCACGTCGGCGCCGTAGCGACGGCGACGATCGGATAGCCGAGGTCCCTCGCGCCCTTCTTGAGCGCCAGGCGCCGCAGCTGAGTCCAGGCGGCGAGGTCGCCGGCGAGAGAGGACGTGCCCGCATCGAGCATGAAGTCCTCGACGCCGGCGCCGCGGACCTGCTCGGAGAGCGCCGCGAGGCCGTCCAGGTCGCCGTCTTCGGTCTTGATGACCAGCGGGCAGCCGTGCTTCTTGGCCACCTCGGCCATCGCCTGCCAGTTCGCCGCGGTGGCGGCGTGGACGAGCGGCTTCTCGGCGGCTGCGCCGCCGGCCAGAGCTGCGTCGATCGCCGCCGCATCGGCGCTCATGAGCACCAGCGGCAGGCCGGGGGCGGCGGCGCGGGCCGCGGCCACAGCTGCGGCATACGCGTCGGCGCCGCCGCCCGCGTCCTCCACGGCGAGGCCGTCGAGTGTGAGCGTCATGCCGACACGGTCCACGGCGTACGAGCCGGCGCGGCCGGCCACGTCCGCGAGGTCCGCGGCGTCGCTCTTGACGCGCACGACGAGGCCCGGCTGGTGGACGAAGGTCTTCTCGTGGCGGTACATGACCGTCTCGTTGCCGACCCCGAAGGCGCGGTCGCCGGTGCCGGTCGTGACCAGCTTGATGGGCGGCGCCGACGCGGCGTCCAGCGCCGTCCGCGCCTCATCACTCACGTACGGGCACTTGTCGAGCTCGGTGCCCTTCTGCGCCAGCTTCATCGCGAAGGCGAGACAGGTCGGGAACCCGCACTCCTTGCAGTTCGTCTGGGGCAGCAGCTTGTAGATCTGGAGTCCGCTGAGGGCCATCGCTCAGGCTCCCTTCGTCAGGTCGTCGAGGGCCTCGCGCACGGCGCTCACGCTAGCCGGATGCCGCAGGACCAGGATGTCGGCGCCAGCCTCGAGCAGCGTCGTCGCCGTGGAGATCTCCCACGCCACGCCGCGCTCGGCGAGCCCACCCCACGCCTCGGGAACGTCACCCTCGGCGCGGCCTTCCTTCTGGCGCCAGGCCTCCTCGCCGGCCGTGCAGATCATCGGCTGCTGCGTCATCGAGTCGCCCATGAGGGAGGCCAGGCGCAGCCGCTCCATGACCGAGTACGTGTACTCGAGGCCGTAGCCGAGCGCTCCGGTGTTGGGGTCCATGAGCACGCGCTCGAGCGGAAGGCCCATGTCGCTGATCAGGATGTTCAACTGCTTGGCGAGGTTGACGTCAATCGGCGTCTGGGCGATCACCGCGTGCCCGTTGCCGAGCGCCGCGGCGACGATGGTGCGGTAGTTCTTGTCCTCGCAGAGGCCCAGGGCGAGCTGCTCGCCTTTGGTCTTCTCGGCCACGGCCACCAGCACTTCGTTGTCCTTGTCGGCCGAGCCGGGGCCGTAGACGATGAGCGGCACCGGCACGGCGGCCAGCACGCGCTCGACCGTGCTCACGGCGTTCTCGCAGGGGTTGTCGCCCTGGTCGGGGTGACAGCTGCGCAGCTTGAGCGCGATGAGGTCGGCTCCGGCCTCTACGGCCTTCAGCGCCCACGTGGCGGCGTCGTCCATGGCCGCGCCCCACGCGGCCTGCAGCTCTGCCGACCAATCCTCGGGGTGCATGTCCTGCACCTCGACCGCGATGGCCGGCTTGTGAGGCATGGCGCCCTCGAAGCTGAGAAACGGCAGGGCGGTCTCGCCGCCCACGGTCACGGTGCTGCCACGGGTCCCACCGCCGTAGCTGCCGCCGAGCGTGACCTCACGGACGGCTCCGGACCACTTCTCTACTGGGATCTCGACTGGTGTCATCTGCACCCTCCGGGTGTCAGGCAATTGGGATCAGAACAGGGGATCCATGGTCAGGGCCGGGTGCCCCTTCTCCTCGAGGAAGGGGAGGAGTTCCTCGACCGAGGTGGCCACGGTCTCGTCGGCGATCTTGTCGAGCAGGTCGGGCACGCCCTCCCGCTCGCAGACATCCTGCAGCGCGGGACGCATGCTCTCGCGCAGGTTCGAGCTCAGCCAGACGATGCGCTTCATGCCGCCGTCCGCCGAGATGAACTTCCTGCTGGTCAGGTAGTACTTGCCCATGCCCATCATGCCCGGCGTCTGCATGCCGCCGCCGGCCGTGCCGGCGAGCGTGCTGAACGTCATGCCGCAGGGCGTCATGCTGGGGTCCTCGCGGCTGACGATCATGAAGCCGTTGGCCTCCGGCACGAGCACCATGATGGCCTCGAAGCAGCCGCACGAGGTCAGGGGGCTGTCCATGATCGAGTAGAGGGTCACCCTCTCCACCGACTGGTTGGAGTTCTGGTAGATGTACTCGTTGGGGCCGCTGAACTCGCCCTTCTCGGCATCGATGACGAGGCCCTTCGCGACGGGCTGGTTCGGGCCCGTAGGGTTGATCTCGTAGCTCGCCTTGCAGTCGAGCCAGTTGTAGGCGCCGCAGAGGCCCACGCGCTCCGGGTTGATGACGCAGACGTGGTTTGGCGCGAAGCTCTGGCAGAGCAGGCAGCTGTAGAACGTGTCGACCGACTCGTCGGTGAGGTTGGCGATGCGCGCGTTGCGCTCTGCGTAGGCCACGCGCGCGACCTCGATGAGCTCTTCCACCTCGTCCGGGTCGGTGGTCAGGTGCACCTGCACCTTGTCCACGATGTTGCCGAACACCTCGTGGATGCGCGCATGGATCACCTTGCCGAAGTGCTCCAGGCGGAAGCCCTTGCCGTAAGTGCTCTTGCTGACGCGCGTCCAGGCGATGTCGCGCTGGCCGTTGTGCTGGATGCCCTCGACGCCGTTGATGAAGTAGTGGAACTGGCGCTCGAGGATGGGCTCGAAGTCGGTCTGCATCTTGCGGCCGCTCACATCCACGACCATGCCGAGCGGCCGTGCGCCGCCCTCCTCGATCTCGTCGAGGTCGACGCCGTTGACGGTGATCTTGCCGTCCTCGACCTCGTCGGCCGGCCGCATGCGCAGGAACTCGAACGCGTGCGAGCGCTTGCCGCCGAACTCGGCGTACATGATGTCTTTGCGCACACGCTCGCCCTCGAAGGCCGATCCGTACGACACCGGGATCGGCACCTTCGCGATCTTGACCTTGACGCCGCGGACCTCCATGCAGCGCTGGATGAGCTTCTCCGTGCGCTCCATGTCGTCGGCGCCGGGGATCTCGTCGAACGGCATGCTCACGACGTGCTCGTAGGTGGTCACGCCGGTCGGAAGGATCTGCGGGATGCGCGTGTCGGCGATGGTCGGGAAGCCGAAGCTGATGGCGCCGGCCGCGGTCGCGTACTTGAGGTCGTCGACCTCGCCGAGCGCGAGCACGAAGGCGAACACGCGGTACTTGTTGTAGAGCATGATCTTGCGGGCGTTGCCGGCCTCCATGCCGCCGAACGTGAGCGCCGAGCGGGCGGCGAACCCGAGGGCGTACACGGCGGAGATGGTGTCGAGCCCGAACGGTACCGTGAAGGTGTCGTAGCCGAGCTGGATGCCCTCTTCCTCCAACTGGTGGATGATGCTCCGCCCGTTGACGTTACCGCTCAGGAAGATGAGGATGCCGCGGCTCTGCAGCTCGCGGACGATCTTGACCGCCACCTCGTTGCTCTTGGCGCAGCCGACGATGGCGCAGAACCCGGGCATGCGCCCGTCCACCAATTGGATGCCCCAGGCCCGCAGCTGGATGTCGTCGATCGGGCCGTTGAGCTTCATCTTGTCGCCGTGTACGCCGAGGTCGCCGCCGATGAAGCGGGCGCCGTCGGCGCGGGCGTGGTCGAGCTTGATCACCTGCGGCTCGGTGCCGCGGGCGAAGCGCGCGCCCTCCATCGCCTCTTCGGCGAAGAGGGTGGCGATGCCGCTGTCCAGCGTCTCACCCAGGTACGGCAGCCACATGTTGTCGCTGGGGACCGGGTGGAGAAGCCCCTTGGCGCGCTCGATGATGGGCGGCAGGTCGCCGAGCTTCTCGACCTTCTCGCCGGTGAACGCGTAGATCACGGGCAGGTAGTAGGCGGTGTTGGTGAAGGCGACCGGGGCGTCGGGGCCGAGTTCGGCGATCGCCGCGTTCACGGCCTCCTCAGCCTCGCGGACCATGCTTTGGGCGCCGCGGATGGCCCGGGTCGCGATGTGGCGTGACATCAGGCCTCTCCCTCGTCGTGCGAATGCGTGTGCGTGTGCCCGCCGCCGTGGTCGTGTGTGTGACCGTCGGCGAGCGGATAGACGGGCGAGCCGACGGTCTCGACGCCCAGCTCCTCCTCGAGAGCCTTGGCCTCGAGGTACTTTTTGATCTCGGCGAAGAAGGTGCTGTCGCCGCTGTCGCCGTACTGGCTCGGGTCGTACTGCGGGAGCTTGAGCGCCGCGCGCTTGGCGTCGATCAGCTCGAGCGAGCGCGCGTACATCGCGTCCCAGTCCGGGATGAACTCGAGGTCGCCGCCGACCATCGCTTCCCAGCCCTCGGTCATGAGCCTGGTGGCCACGCTCGAGGCCTCGACCGGGCTGCTCACGCCGAAGATGACGTGGGCGCCGGAGGCGGCGAAGTAGGTGCCGATGGCGATGGCCTTCTCGCACATCCACTCGGGGCACAGGCCGACGGCCGGCAGGTCGTCGATGTCCTCTCCGAGGCCGCCTTCCGTGGCGACCTGCGTGAGCACCGTGAGGATGCGCGAGTTGTCCACGCAGGACCCCAGGTGGAGCACCGGCGGGATGCCGATGGCCTCCATGACCTCACGCAGACCGGGCCCGGCGTGGTCGAGGATCTCGGGGCTGAGGTAGCCGGCCTTGGCGCCGGCGGTGGCGGCGCACCCCGTCACCACGACCATGACGTCGTCGGCGATGAAGCGCTTGATCATCTCGACGATGCCTTCGTCCTGGGTGACGCGCACGTTGTTGCAGCCGACGACGGCGGCCAGACCGCGCACGCGGCCGGCGACGATGGCGTCGTTGAGCGGGCGGAACGACCCGCGGTGGAAGCCGCCCTGCATGTAGTTGAGGTACTCGTGGCTGAAGCCGGCGACGAGCGGCTCGTGGAAGTCGGGGATGTGGATGGGGCCGCGGTTGGCGTAGTTGGCGATCGCCATGCGCACGATCTCGCGGGCGGTCTCGGGGGCGCGGTGCTCGTCGAACTCGACGTGGGTCGCGCCCGGGATCTTCGCCTTCGGCGACGTGGTGACCAGTTTCGTGTGGAAGCGCTGGGCGAGCGGCCCGAGCGCCTGCATGATGCACTGGACGTCGACGACCATGACCTCGACCGCGCCGGTCAGCACGGCGAGTTCCTGGTGCAGGAAGTTGCCGGCCGCCGGGATGCCGTAGCGCATGAGGATCTCATTGCTGGTGCAGCAGATGCCGGCGAGGTTGATACCCTCCGCGCCGGCCGCCTTGGCCTCGGCGACGAGCTCCGGGTCGCGAGCGGCCTCGACAAGCATCGCCGAGAGTGTCGGCTCGTGGCCGTGCACGATGACGTTGACCTGGTCGTCCTTGAGCACGCCGAGGTTGACCTCGGACGAGAGCGGCGAAGGCGTGCCGAAGAGGATGTCGCTGATGTCGGTGCTCAGCATCGCGCCGCCCCAGCCGTCCGCCAGGGAGCAGCGCAGCGCGGACTTGAGGATGTTCTCGGCGTCGAGGTCGACGCCCTCGTGGGTGCGGTGCAGCACCTCGACGACCTCGCGGTCGATGGCGCGAGGGGTGAGGCCCAGCTCGCGCCACAGCTTCTGGCGCTTCGGCGTGGCGCGCTTGGTGTAGATGATCTCACCGTGCGGCCGGCCGAATTGGGTGAGAGCCACGTCGGCCACGTCGAGGGCGATCTCGTTGACCTCGCGGCCGTCCGTCGGGACACCCATGTAGCCGGCCACCGACATGAGCTTCTGCTCGTCCTTGACCTTGTAGCCGGCGGCCTCGCCGAGGGCGACGGCGCGCAGGGTCATGGCCATGTCACGGCCGTGGTCGGAGTGGGCGCTCGCGCCGCCGGCCACCTGGCGGGCGAAGTGACGCGCGGCGATGGTGGGCATGTCCGCGCCGCAGATGCCCGTCTTCTCCTCGGCGTCCTTGCCGACAAGACGGCAGGGACCCATCGAGCAGATCCGGCAGCAGGCACCGGACTCGCCGATAGGGCAGGGCTTCATGGTGTCCGCGCGCGAGAACGCGGTGCCGATCCCGCAGCCCTCGGCATGCGCCAGCATCTCGAGGGCGGCCGGGTCGATACTCTTCGCGGCTACCGGCTTGGCGGCGTCGTTGGTCTTTTCAGCCATGAGGCGACTCCTTCACCCGTGTGGAGCAGCGGGCCGCAACGTGCGAGCGGCCCGGGCACCCGGGCGGTTCGTGGACAAGGGGATGCGCACAGAAACAGCGGGCGATCAGTACTTGCGGTGGTCGCCCGACATCGTGAGATCGGCAGGGTCGGTGACGGTGACCCGCACCCCGGCCGTCAGCCAAGCCGGCTTGTCCGTCGGCGGTGCGTCAGCTTCGGGCGCGTCGCCCGTCGGGTAGCCGGCCTGCTCGAGCCGGCCGGCGATCTTCTGCGGGTCTGTTTTCGCTGGGTCGTACTCGAGACGAAGCGTCGCATCCATCGCACTCGCACCGGAGACCTGGACGTCTTCCGTGTCACGGAAGAGACCTCGGATGGCGATCACGTGGTGGTCGGCCCACATGCCCGGGACGCTCAGGGCAAGCTGCTCCATTCGTGCCTCCTCGCGCGAACGGCTCTGAGGCGGCGGCCGCCGGGGGAGGCGGGGACGTCACCCCTTGACAACGAACCTTGGGGGGTATCCACAAGCTAGTGTGAGCGACCGTACAATATGGCGCAACCGCGAGTAAAGGATTGTGCTGCATGTCACAAAATGTCGAACAGCGCCGCACATAGACGACCCAAGAACGCACGAAAAGAAGGGCACAGAGCGCACAGAAGCGCTCATCGGCGGCTCAGACGCCCGTTTGTGATGCTGCGAACAAGTTGTCTTGTCAAGGGGTGACAAGCGTCGGCGCGCCTCCCGCGACGGGGGGATGTAGTCGTTTGGGGGTCGGAGCCTTGGATGGCACCTTCTTTGGCACCTTGGTTGGCACCAACGACGGCTCATATCCCCCGCCACGAGCGAGATGCAGCCGCTGCGTTCTCCGTCACAATTCGCCACCGCGGTCGACATCGTCCTCGATGCCTACTGGGACTGAGCGCACGAGCGGATGGGACCCCTGTCGCTTGATCGCTTTGAAGCCATCAGACGACAGGGGACGGTGAGGAGGCCCAGACCCTCCGGGCTGCTCGCGGCGCCGGGCTGAGCGCGGTGCCAGGCTACTGCCTCACGGCGACGAGGGCTACGCCGAGCTTGCCCTCGAGCTCTTTGATGCGGCCGATCTGCCCGTCGTCGATCGGCGCGGCGTCGGCCTGGTAGCACGAGTACGCGAGGATCGGCGTCTCGAGGTCCTTGGCGAGCGACTCGATCTCCTCGATCTGGCCCTGGTCGAGCTTGGTGGCGAGACTGCACAGCATGGCGTGGCTCCTTCCTGCGCGGGTGACCTTGCGTGATGCCTTCCCGCGTGGTCCGGGTGGCAAGCTGTTGACGCGTAGGGAGCGAAGACGCCGGGGGTGCGGCGGCAGCTACTCGCCGTACCCCTTGGGGAGTGGCTTGTCCACGTGGCCGACGGCTGAGAACGAGTTGGCGACGGCGAGCAACTCCTGACGTGTGAGGTCGCCCGTGATGGTGATCCTGGAGCGGTCGCTGGACGTGACGAGCGTCGGGCCCTCGCCGAAGTACGGAGAGATCCAGACGCGAGCCTTGGCGCCCTCGAGGTAGCCGCTCGAGAGCACACGTCTTCGGTGCCGGACGGGCCCGCGCGGCCACCCGAGCCCTCCCCACCGGCCTCGGGCCGCCTCAAAGTGTCGTCAGGCCGAGACCGGCGCGGGCGCCGGCCAGCAGAGGCCGTATTCCTCGATCTCGGCCCAGGTCACGCCGGCCAGGGACGGGATGAGCAGGGCGATCTCGTCCTCCCACACCGCCTTGGGGTACCCGGCCTGCCACTCGTGGCCGAGCCGCTTGGCGATCTCGCGGAAGGCCCACCAGCCCGGACGGGCGGCGCCCGCGGGGCGCTGGACCCGGCGCAGGCGGCTGATGCGCCGCTCGGCGTTGGTGAAGGTGCCGTCCTCCTCGCCCCAGGCGACGGACGGCAGCACCACGTCGGCCAGCTCGGCCAGGTCGCCGCGCACGGCGCCCTGGACGATGACGAAGTCCGCCGCCTCGATGGCCGCAAGCACGTCGGCGGCGTCACCGAAGGAGGCGGCCTCGTTGGCCCACACCCAGGCGGTCTTGACGCCGCCGTCCTTGAGGCCGGCGAGGATCTCGCCGGTGGAGCGGCCGGGCTCGGCCGGCAGCGAGGCGACGTCCCAGGCGTCGGCCAGGCGTTGCCGGGCGTCGGCGTCCATCACCGGGTCGCCGCCGGGCAGCAGGTCCGGCGCCACGCCCATGCCGACGAGGCCCTGGACGTTGCCGACGCCGAGCGGGAGCGCGACGCTACGAGCGCCGGCCAGGTCGTCGAGCAGCGACTGCAGCTTGACGACGGCAGCGCCGGTGCCGGCCAGGTCGTCGGTGGCGCCGAGCGTGGCGCACACCACGGCCGGGCGGACGTCGACGAGCTTGGCGGCGATGGCCCGGATGGTCATCGGGTCCACGCCGGCGTCCTCGGCGATGCGCTCGGGCAGGACGGCAGCGAGCATGGCCTCGAGCTCGCGCTCGTGCGGCACGACGTCCCCAGCCTCGCGGCGGGCATGCAGCTCGTTGGCGAGCAGCACGGCGATGATGCCGTTGAGCACCTCGGGGATCAGCGCGGCGTCGGCGGTGACACGGACCGCGGCGGCGTTGCCGAGGTCGCTGTTGCCGGCGTCGAGCACCATGAGGTGGGCGCCGTCGCGGACGGCGCGGCGCAAGGCTGTGCCGGCCACGGGGTGGTCGGCCACGGCGCCGTCGCCGACCACCAGGACGGCGCGCGCCTCTTCGAGCACCGTCAGGGCGCCGGAGGTGTAGCACACGCCGGCGCCCGTCCCCGTGCTCGCCAGCGAGACGTTCGAGGTCTGGGCCACGCGGTGGTCGAGGTCGTTGGTGCCGAGCACGGCGCGGAAGAACTTCTGCGCCTGGTAGGCCTCCTCGTTGGTGCACACGGGCGCGATGAGGCCGGCTACGTCGCCGGGCTGCGCCGAGCCGAGCCTCTCGGCCACCAGGTCGAGCGCCTCGTCCCAGCTCGCCTTGACGAGCGCGCCGTCCTTGCGCAGCAGCGGCTCCTCCAGCCGAGCGCGCTCGTCGGGCTCCCGCACGGCGAAGCGGCCACGCTTGCACAGACGGCCACGGTTCGGCGGCACGTCGCCGGCGCCGGTGACCTTGACCACCTCGCCGTCCTTGAGGTGCACCACGGTCTGGCAGCCCATGCCGCAGTGCGGGCAGGTGGTGCGGATGCGCTGCAGTTCCCACTGGCGGGCCACGCCCCTGGCGGTGCGCTCGCTGAGCGCCCCGACGGGGCAGACGTCGACGCACTGGCCGCAGAGCTCGCACTGCTCGAGGTCGGGCAGCGGGTACCAGTCCTTGCCGCCGGCGCGCTCGGCGCGGCGGCCCGACGGATGCGGCACAACGCCGTTCACCTGGATGGCCGTGCAGGCGGCCCAGCAGCGGCCGCACAGGATGCACTTGGAGTAGTCGCGGATGACGTAGCTGTCTTCGACGAACGGGAACTCGTCCGCCGGCGGCAGATCGGTGGGCGGCTCGACCTGGTACTCGTACGCGAGCCGGCTGAGCTCGCACTCGCCCAGCGCATCGCAGGTGATGCAGGTGTGACGGCCGGAGTTGATGAGCAGCTCCAGCGTCGAGCGCCGCGAGCTCTTCACACGGTCGCTCATGGTCTGGACGTCCATGCCCTCCGTGGCCGGCGTGCTGCAGGCAGGCAGCAGCCTGCCCGCGCCGGCCACCTCGACCACGCAGAGGCGGCACACGTCACGGTGGCCTGCCTCGGGCAGGTAGCAGAGCGTCGGGATGGCGACGCCGTTGGCGCTCGCCACGTCCAGGATGGTCTGGCCGGGTTCGAAGTCGAGCACCCGGCCGTCGATGGTGAGCTGCGGAGCGGCGGCCACGGCGGCCTCGTCCGGCGTCGCGCCGCTCTTCGTCAGGTCGGCCATCACGCCACCCCCACGGCGATGCGGTAACAGCGCAGGCAGCGCTCGGCCTCGTGCCGGGCGTCGGCGGCGCTGATCGGCCCCTCGACCTCGTCGAAGCACTGGATGCGGACCTCCGGCGGCACGACCATCGGGCGCAGCTTCTCGGTGTTGCCGGTGAACGGGATGGGCTGCGCCGCCTCGTCGCGGATGACGGCCAGCATGGCGTGCTCGAGCCGCTCCTCCAGTGCCGGGGCGACGTCGCGGTCGTTCAGGAACGAATCGATGGAGACCGCGGCGCGGCGACCGGCGGCGAGGGCCGCCACGAGGCTGCTCGGCCCCGTGTAGCAGTCGCCGCCGCCGAAGACCCGCGGGTCGGCCGACTGCATGGTGAGCGGGTCGACCTCGAGGGTCTTCCACTTGCTCACCTCGATGTGGCTCGGCATGAGCTGGTCCACGGAGCAGACCTGGCCGATGGCCGGGACGATGCAGTCGCAGGGGATGACGAACTCGGAGCCCTCGACCGGCTCGGGGCGGCGCCGCCCGGAGGCGTCGGGCTCCCCGAGTTCCATGCGCCGGCACTCGAGACCGGTGACCTTGCCGTCCTCGGCGATGATCTTCGTCGGCGCCACGAGGGTGACCATCTCCACGCCCTCTTCCTTGGCCTCGTCGATCTCGACCCGGTCGGCCGGCATCTCCGCTTCGGTGCGGCGATACAGCAGCTTGACGTCGTCGAAGCCGAGGCGGCGGGCCGAGCGGACGCAGTCCATGGCTACGTTGCCGCCGCCGATCACGACAATGCTCTCGCCGGTGAGCGGCGTCTTGCCGAAGGCGATCTCCCGCAGGAACTCGACGCCGGGCATGAACCCGTCGTACCCGGCGTCCTCGCCCTCGCAGCCCATGCGCGCGGACTGGTGGGCGCCGACGGCGACGAACACGGCCTCGTAGCCCTGCTCGAAGAGGTCGTCCATGGTGGCGTCCACACCGAAGCGGAAGTTGTACTTGAACTCCACACCGAGCGACTCGACGCGCTCGATCTCCGAGCGCAGCACGTCGCGCGGCAGGCGGTAGTCGGGGATGCCGACGGCGGCCATGCCGCCGGCCTCGGGCAGCGCCTCGAAGATGGTGCTGATGACGCCGTCCAGGCCCAGGTAGTACGCGCAGGCCAGGCCGGCGGGGCCGGCGCCGATGATGGCGACGCGTGGCTGACCCGGCATGGGGCAGGCGATGGGCTCGGGCTCGCTGTCGGCGACGAAGCGCTTGAGCGTACGGATGGCGACCGGCTCGTCCACGGAGCCACGGCGGCAGGCGTCCTCGCAGGGACGCACGCAGACGCGGCCGATGGTGGCCGGCATGGGGCAGCGCCGGCGCACGGCCTCGGCCGAGCGCTCGACCTCGTCGATGCGAAGCTGCTCCACGTAAGCCGGGATGTCCACGCCGGCGGGGCAGGCGGCCATGCAAGGCGCGACGACGGCCCGGGCGTAGGTGGCGCGTGGGATGGGCTTGCCGACGCCATTTCGGCGTGAACTGGCAGGATGCCGAGTTGTATGACGTTGTCTTCAACACCGAGCGCGTGAGCGTGGGCGAATGCGTGGAGGAGGTCCTCAAGCTGGTGAGAAACCCGGCTTTCGAGGAGACGCCCGCCTCGCAGCACCGGCTCGGCGATCTCAAGCTGGCCGCGCTGACCAAGTCAGCGCTGCGCGAGCATGCAGCGACGCGCTCGGTGCAGATTTCGGTCGAAGCGAATGACGGCGCCATTACGCTGGGGGGAATCGTAGACAGTGCGAGCCAGCGGGCGGAAGTCGAGCGCGCGGTGCAGGGTGTCGCGGGCGTGAGGGCGGTTGACAACAAGTTGCGCAGCCGCGACGACTTCAAGCGCACCCTGGTCGAATAAGCCCGCGCGGTCGGGGCGGGCAGGTTTCGTGCCCGGTTTTTCTACCATATCGGCTACAATGGTAGGAGGAAATTGGACATGATCGTATTCGAACTCATCTGCAGGGAACAGCATCGCTTCGAGGGCTGGTTTGCCTCGGGCGAGGATTTCACTTCGCAGCAAAGCCGTGGCTTGCTCGAGTGCCCGGTCTGCGGCGGCGTGCATGTGGAAAAATTGCCGACGGCCAAAATCAGGAAGCAGTCAGAGCCCGCCTCAAGCGCACAGCTGAGCGCAACCCAGCCTGGCGAAGCCGTGCAGGTCAACGCCGCTCACATCATCGATTACATCCTCACGCACAGCGTGGACGTGGGCAAGG
>CAVOMB010000108.1:0-16948 GCA_963696935.1 uncultured Thermoleophilia bacterium
TATCCGCCGTGCGGGTCGACCGGCCACCGGTACTCGAGCTGGAGGGTGAGTTCGACGTCGACACGGTGCCGGAGATCGACCGCTTCCTGCGGCGCACGCTGGGCCCCCTGTACCACCAGGACCACCTCGTCATCGACCTTGCGCGCACCACGTTCGTCGACTCGAGCTTCATCGGATTCCTGGTGCGGCTGTGGGGTGCGCAGCGCGCCAAACGGCGTGAGTTGCTGCTGGTGCACCCGTCGGGGCAGGTGCGCAGAGTGCTGGCCATCGTGGGACTGCCCAACGTGATACCGGTGTTCGATACGCTCGACGGGGCGATGGACAGTGTGGCCGGAGGGCGGCTGCCTGTGATCCCGCCGGCGTTCCAGCCAGTCGTCGGGCCCGTCGCCGGGTAGACGTCACAGGGCCGTGGGCCAAGGCTGGGAGTACCCGGGAACGTCCCGGTGCTGCCCGTGGGCGGCGCCGGCGGTGGTCAGCCCGGTGTCAGCTGGCGCGGCGTACGGCCACGATGTCGTCGCCGACATGCTTGGCTTCCATCACCCGAGCCTGGAAGGCCTTCATGCGGCAGGCGTCGCTACAGTACTTCTTCGCGCCGTTCGTCGTGGTGAACTCACGTCCGCACTGCTCGAACGCGCAGTGGCGTGTGATCTCTTCACGCTGGGTGGCCTTGCGCGTGGTGCGGTGATACTCCTCCTCCGTCCACGAGCCGCCGTGCAAGGCGCACACGCTAGATGGGTTGTACGCCGAGAGACGGGTCCCGCACCCGTCGACCATACAGATCCGTCCCGTTCCATATGTCTTGGTCTTAAGCATGGCGTCGGCCACGTCGTGGAGTCTGTTGCCGCGTAGCGCTCGTGTGCCGCGGAACTCCATGTAATTGCCCCCGGTAGCAGCCCCGTGGCCCTCGGGCGCCGCCACTTGCTCGCGCTCCGTCGTTCCTCTCTCAGTCGAAAACCGCCTTCAATGCCTCGCTGCGGCTCGGGAAGATCCCGAAGATGCGGTCAAGACCCGTGATCTCGAAGATACGGATGATGTTCTCGTCCGTACAGACGATGTCGAGGTTGCCGTTCCGCGGTCGCACGCGCTTCGCGCCACTGACGAGGACCCCCAGTGCGGTGGAGTCGATGAAGGTGACCCCGGAGAGGTCCACGATCACCCGCTTCGCGCCGCCTTCGATGCCGTTCACCAGTACTTCTTTGAACTCCGGCGCGGAGTAGATGTCGATCGCGCCCTCGAGGATCACGACGCCGACTTCGTCGGTGGTCGCCTCGTAGTCGACGCGGAACTCCGGCTTGTCCTCCATAAGCGCCTCCTCCACGAAGCGAGTTACGCAGTCCTTCAGACCCCTGACTGCCCTGAGGCTAGCGTTTCCGGGAGCGGGTGCAGCTAAACCCGGCAAAGTGGCGCTGGAGGCTCGAAGGGGGGCGGGCTGGGCCGCCGGGAGCGGCCGCCGCCGTCAGGGGGTCGTGGGGGCGGTCGGCAGGAGATCCTCCGCGGTCGCCTGCCCGCGCACGGCGTAGGCGGCGATCATGCGGTCGGTGACCCACTCGACGGGGCAGCGGTCGTCGGTCCACGGGGCCGCTGCCGCGGACGCCTCACGGAAGTCGCGGGCGAAGAGGCGCGTGTCGGGCAGGAGGTCGCGCGGCGCCGCGGCCAGGCGGGCGGTGACCTGCGCCCGCGAGAGCGGCGCCGTAAGGCCCACGACGAACTGGTTGAAGCGCAGCGCCTGCCACGTGAGGACCTGCGGGAACTGCGTGCGCAGGGTGCCGGCGACCCCCTCCGCCAGGCGATGGTCGCCGGGGACGGTGGAGACGTTGAGGCAGACCACGCCACCGGGCGCGAGGCGCTGCCGGCAGAGCCGGAAGAACTCGCGCGTCGCCAGGTAGAACGGCACGTACGGCTGGCGGTAGGCGTCGATGAGGATGAGGTCGTAGCGCGCGTCCGACGACGCCAGGTACGGGCGCGCGTCGGCGGTGTGCACGGAGAGCCGCGGGTTGTCGCCGAGCCCGAACCAGCGGCGGCCGGCGGCGGAGACGGCCGGGTCCAGTTCGACGCCGTCGATGCGCGCCTGCGGGTAGTAGACGCCGTAGGCGCGTGCGGTGGTGCCGGCGGCGTTGCCGAGGATCGCGACCCGCGCCGCCGGCCGCCCCAGAAGCGGCGGCGCGGTGAGGAACATGTCCCACTCGCCGCCGGTCAGGACCGTCTGCGGCCGCCACACGGAGTGGATGGCGTAGCCCTCGTTGAGGTACAGGTAGCGAGCTCCGCCGTACTGCACCACCTGGATGAACTGGTAACGAGACTCCTCCTCATGCAGGAGCCCCGGCTGCGCCTTGACGACGGCCGGGGGCAGGGCGAGCAGGGCGGCGAGGACGCCGGCCACCACGAGACCGTAGGCGAGTCGGCGACCGACCAGGAGCGGCACGGCGGCGAGGGCGATGATCAGCGCCGCCCCGATGAGCGTGCGCTGCGTGCCGATCAGCGGGATGGTGATGAGTGCCGGCACGAAGGTCCCGATGAGGCTGCCGGCCGTCGAGAGCGCGAACACCCGTCCGGCGACGCGGCCGGCGTCGGCGACTCCGGTGGCCGCCAGCCGGATGGCAAACGGCGTCACCATGCCGAGCAGCACCACCGGCGGCGCGAACAGCGCCAGCGAGGCGGCGAACGACCCGACCACCGACCCTGTGGACAGCGTCTCGATGCCATTGATGGAGAGGTCGAGGAACGGCCGCGCCACGAAGGGGATCGCGGCCACCCACGCCGCCGCCGCCAGCACGACGACCGCCAGCAGTTGCGGCGAGGGGTGCTTGTCGGCGACGCGGCCGCCCAGCCAGTATCCCACCGAGAGCGCGGCGAGGATCAGCCCGATGATGTTGGCCCACACCACCGTCGACGAGCCGTAGTAGGGAGCGAGGAGCCGGGACGCGCAGATCTCCGTCGCCATCGAGCCGATGCCGGCGAGGAAGACGAGGACCGAGAGCGCGTGGGGTGAGGTCTGCCTGGTCACGGGCCGAGTGTACAGAAGCCTCGCTCGGCCCGCATCGCGGGCCTGCAGGCGGGCGGGGAGACCTCTCTCATGCGCGTGCGAGGCGCCGACACTGTTGTCAGATTGGACAACGCTCTCCCGTCAGATTAGACAACAGTTCTACTCCGCACTCTCAGGCTTCTCGCTATTGCGCCGATAAGGGGCCGGGGGAACCTCGCTTTGCGGGCAAGGCAGGCGAGCCTCGAACTTCCCCTTCAAGGCATGAGCAACGACGCGACTGTGCAGATGGCGGCACCCCTGGCTGTGCTTGAGCCGAGGCGTCCGCTCGCCCTCATGGTTCTGTCTCCCGTCGGCGGACCGGAGGCCGTGTGAGCGCCTCTCGCCGCGCATTCTGGGTTCGGAGCGGGCTGCTCGGCCTCGTGGTGTTCGCGCTCCTCGCCTTCACGCTTCATTCGCTGCGCCTCTCCGACGCCAGCTTCGCGTCTGCGTCCGCCAACACGTCCAACGTGTTCATCGCCGGGACCCTGGACCACATCAACAACCAGAACGGCCTGGTCATGATCGACGTGACCGACATGGAGCCCGGCTCGAGCAAAGACGCCATCATGACGCTGACCGGCACCGGTAACGTCGCCGGAGACTACACCCTGAGCCCGTCGAGTCTCGTCAACACGCCGGGATCGCCGGCGCTCTCCGATGAGCTGATCCTCACGATCGAGGACATCACCGGCACGCCCACGACGCTCTACGACGACGACGTCACCACCTTCCTGACGGCGGACCCGCCGGAACTCGGGGCCATCGCGCCCAACTCCACACGCCACTACCGCGTCACGCTCTCCTATCCCGACGGGCCCAACGAGGGCCTCCTGCAGGGAGCCACGATGGCCCTGACCCTGCGGGTCACGGGGGTGTCGCAGTGATGCCGCGCCTCGCGACAGGCCTGCGCCGGAGGATCGGCCGGCGCCTGCAACTGCTGCTCGCGCTGGCCGTGGTGGCCGCCGCCCTGGGCGCCGTGACGGCGTCCGGGGCCTCGTTCGTCTCGGCAAGCACCACAACGGTGCAGGCGTCCACCTCCGCGCTGAGCAGGGACACCGCGACCGTCTACGCCGGCGACGGCCAGAGCGCGGTGGCGGGCACCGCGGTCGCCGACGCCCCCGCGGTGTACGTCGAAGACGGCAGCGGCAACCCGGTGGCGGGGCTCACCGTCACGTTCGTGGTGACCGGTGGTCTCGGTTCGATCACGGGCGCGACCGCCGTCACCGGGGACGACGGGGTCGCTGCGGTGGGGAGCTGGACGCTGGGCTCCACTCCGGGCACAAACACGCTGCGAGCGACCTGCGCCGGCGTCTCGGGGTCACCACTCACGTTCACCGCCACGGGTACATCGGGACCGGCCGTCAGGATGGTCCTTCAGGCCGGCGACGGTCAGTCCGCCACGGTGGGCAGCGCGGTCCCGGTCGATCCGAGTGTCAAGGTCACCGACGCCGGCGGGAACCCCGTGCCCAACGTCGGCGTCACCTTCGCCGTGGCCTCAGGCGGCGGGTCGCTCACCGGCTGGAACGCGAAGACCGACGCCGCGGGCGTCGCGACCGTGGGCACCTGGAAGCTGGGCACCGCGGCCGGTGCGAACACGCTGACGGCCACCAGCGCCGGGCTGACCGGCTCGCCGGTGGTCTTCACGGCGACCGGCACACCCGGCCCGGCCAGCAAGATGAGCATGAACGCCGGCAACGCCCAGACGGTGCACGTGGGCACTCCCGTCACGCTGCCGCCGAGCGTGCTGGTCACCGATGCCTACAACAACCCCGTCCCCGGCGTGGCCGTCGCCTTCACCGTGGTCTCCGGCGGAGGTTCGATCACGGGAGCCGCCGCGACCACCGACGCGGCCGGCATCGCCGCCGCCGGCAGCTGGACCCTGGGCACGACGGCGGGGGGGAACACGCTGACCGCGGCCAAGGCGGGGCTCTCAGGCTCTCCGGTGACCTTCACCGCGACCGGCCTCACCGGCAGCCCGACCACCATCACCCCGGCCTCCGGCAATGGCCAGTCGGCCACCGTCGCGACGGCCGTGGCCGCCGCGACGACCGTGCGCGTGACCGACACCTACGGCAACCCCGTCGCCGGAGTGGCCGTCACGTTCGCCGTGACCTTCGGCGGCGGTTCCGCCACCGGGCAGTCGGTGACCACCAACGCGTCGGGGTACGCGGCCGTCGGCAGTTGGAACCTGGGCACGACGGCGGGGGCCAACACGCTGACCGCGACCAGCCTCGGCCTCACGGGCTCGCCAGTCACCTTCACCGCGACGGGCACCGCCGGGGCCTCCGCCGGGTACGTGGTCTCCTCCAGCAACTACAGCCCGCCGATCGGCTCTTCCGTGACCATCACGGCGCAGCTCGTCGACCAGTACAACAACCCCATTGCGACCCTGGGAGTCCCGGTGACCTTCTCCAAGACTCCCACAGGCAGCGGCGCGCTCGGCGGCGCTAGCCCGAGCACGAACGCCGCCGGCACAGCTACCGTCACGCTGACCACGGACACCACGGTCGGCACCGTCTACGCGGTCACGGCCACCAGCACCGGCTCCAGGACTGGCACCACGCCGGCGATCACGACCATCGCGGGCACGCCGGCGAAGATCTCGCTGTACGCCGGCAACAACCAGTCGGCCACCGTGAACGCCACCGTCGCGACCGCTCCGAGCGTGCTCGTGACGGACGCGTACAACAACCCGGTCTCCGGCGTGGCCGTGACCTTCGCCGTGGCCTCGGGCGGCGGCGCCGTGACCGGCGCATCCGCGACCACCACCGCCTCGGGTATCGCCACCCTCGGCAGCTGGAGGCTCGGCACTACAGTCGGGACCAACACGCTGACGGCGACCTGCGCCGGTCTCAGCGGCTCGCCGGTGACGTTCACGGCGACCGGCCTAGCCGGCCCGGCCACGAAGTACGTGGTGACCACCGGCGACTACAACCCGGCCGCGGGGACGGCGGTGGCGATCACGGCGCAGCTGGCCGACCAGTACGGCAACCCGGTGGCCACGTCGGGGATCCGCGTCAGGTTCAGCAAGAGCGGGACCGGCGGGTACCTCACGGCGACGCGCGTGAAGACCAACGCCAGCGGCGTGGCGACGACGACCTTCTACACCAGCACCACGCCGGGCAGGGTCTACACGATCACCGCCCGCAGCACGAGCCACACCACCAGGACGGGGACCTCGGCGCCGATCACGACGCGCTGACGGACGGGCGGCGCCGTGGCACCGTCCGTCCGTCAGCGCTCACGGCTGCTTCGGGCGATCCCGAGGGTCCGTGCGGCGGACTGCTAGCGGCCGTTCGCCACCGGCCTGTACCCGTCCGACAGCGTGCGGAGGAAGGCCACGATGGCGTCCTCCTCTGCGCCGGTGAGGCCGAGGTTGCCGAGATTGGTCGTGTTGACGGTCGCGGGGTACTCGGGCGCCGGCCAAGGCATCACGTCCCTGGTGTTGTAGAAGTGGACCACGGCCGAGAGGCTCTTGAAGTAGCCGTTGTGCCCGTACGCCTTGACGAAGTCGGTACCGGGCCGCTTGTCCACATTGCGCAGGGTCGGGACCTTGAACATGCCGAGCACGGGCTCGTAGACGGCGGCATCCATGCCGGCGTTCTTGAGGTAGCCGCCGAGGCCGAGGTCCACCCACGCAGCACCCAGCGGGTTGAAGTCGGGCTCGCCGTAGAACGGGTTGAGCGGATTCTTGGGGATGCCGACGTTGTCGTAGCTGTAGTCGGTGAAGTTCGGCGGCACGTGACAATTGGAGCAGCCAGCCTTCCCCATGAACAGGTCCATACCTGCCTTCTGGGACGTCGTGAGCCTCGCGCGGTGGGCCGCGTACGCGTCATACTTCGACGTGTAGGCGCTCACCTGGTGTGAACGCTCGAAGGCCGCGATGGAGCGGGCGATGGCCACGTAGGCGGCATTCGTGTCGTCGAAGATGTTCGCTCCCCACACCAGCCGGAACAGCTGCGCGTAGCTCGACTTCTTGACCTTGGCGACCACGGCCGCGGCGTCCGGGTTGTTCTGCTCGAGGGGGTTCAGGAACGGCCCCTGGGCCTGCTCCGCCAGCGGGTCGCCGAGCGTCTCACCGGTTGCGCGTCCGTCCCAGAACATGCCGCCGATCCACCCGGTGGCGCTGTCCATGAAGTGGAGCACCGGGCTGTCTCCGGCGTAGGCGGCGGCCGGGGGCTTGCGATTGCCGAACCGCGTGTCGATCGCCCCCGGGTAGACGGCGCCGGTCAGGTTGACGGACTGGTCGGGTCCCGTCCAACCGACCTTGTCCGAGTGACAGGCGGCGCATGCCTGTCCCTTCGGCTCAGAGAGGTTCGTGTCGAAGAAGATGCGCTTGCCGACCGTCTCGGTTTTCGTCAGGCCGGCCGCCTGGGCCGCGCTCGCCAGCACCAGCAGGCAGGCCAGGCAGCCCAGTACCAGAGCAAGGTGCCTTCCACGGTGTGCAGTCATGATCCCTCCTTCACTCGCTGTCTGCGAGTGACAAGCCATCTGACGGTTGTTCCATCAACACCTCCGTGGTCCAGGCGGCGCTCGCTGACGCGAGGAGGACACGGGCGGGTCGCGGGCGCCCAGTCGGGGCGTACCTTCGGCTGAGAATCAGATGAGCAGGCAGAGGCCGCCGGGAGCTGCGGCCAGCAGGCCCCTGGCCGGGACATCGTCACCGTGGCCGCGATGCGGGCTTGGGAAGGTGTCGCCGACGGTGTCGCTACGCGAGCAGGAGGCCTGCTCGCGTAGCCAGGGAGCGTCGGGATCCGGGAGCAGCGCGGCGCCACCGTCGACGTCGCCGCCCACGCACACGAGGCCGCACAAGGCGGCGGCTCCGACAAGGCAGACAACGACCACCCGGCGAAGTCGTTTCGCGCCGTGCCTGCCCGAGCCTCCGCCAGCGGATCGGAACGGATGTCGCCAGTCATCCATCCGAACATACCTACCCGTGACCGGCGAGGAGTAACGGCGGCGGCGTCGATTTCTGCAGCCGGCCTTCCGATACCGCCGTGCGCCCCGGCGGCCGTCTCGACGGAGCGGATCCGCGGCTCGAGCGGCTCGCCGAAGTCCGCACCATCGTGGCGGTCGGCGACGGTATCCCTCCGGGGGCGGGTCGAGCACCTCGGCGCCCCCTTCGCGGCTTGTCGCCGAGGTCGCCGGCGACGGCGCGTGAGCAACGGGTCACCGGACACGAGACGCAGGGGGTCCGCAGGGGAAACGTGGTGGGTGAAGTGCAGAAGTGGTGGAGGTAAGCGGGCTCGAACCGCTGACCTTCTGGCTGCCAGCCAGACGCTCTCCCAGCTGAGCTATACCCCCACCGGAGGGTGCCGGCCGAGCCGGCAGGCTTGGAATTGTAACATACCCGCCCTCGCCGGCAACCTGACGCAGCGCCTGAGGGTATCACCAGAAGGTGGACCCAAAGCGGGGGAGAGGGCAGGCCTGACGATGACCAGGAGGGAGCCGGGCGGGAACGGACCGCGCGACGGTCGAACGCCGGCCCGGCTGCGGCCTGGAGCACGACGCGCGGCCGCCGTCGCACTGCGCGTCGTGCTCGTGGTGGCCGTGGTCGCCGCCGTGCTCGAACTGCAGGCGGCGGCGAGTTACCGGGTCTCGGCCGGCTCGGTGACGTTCCAGCTGCGGCCGTCCTGGCCGGGCGGCTACCTGGTCATGCCGCTCGGCCCGGCCGGCCAGCTCTCGCTGCACACGCACCGCACACCGGTGGATGTGGTCATGGACTACCGTCTGCCGGCGCAGACCACCGCCCTGCTCGGAGAGGCCGCCCAGCAACTGCCGAAGCTGGAGGGCGGCGCCCGGGAGGCCTTCGGTCGCTATCTTCTGGGGAAGGTCCCCTGGCTGCTGGTGGCCGGTGTGGCCGCCGGACTCCTGGCGGCCGGCTGGCGGACGCGCCGCCGGCTGGGCTGGGGCGCGGTGGGTGGCGCCGCCGCGGGGCTGCTGCTCGGCGGCGCTCTCCTGCTGGGAAGCTACGTCACTCTGGACCGCACGCCCTCGGTGCAGTACGCGGGGCTGGCGTCGCGCGTGCCTTCCGTGCTGCCGCTGCTGAGCGAGCTGAGCGGGGGCGGAGACCAGAGCGACCGGCTGAGCCGCCTCGACGACTTCCTCTCCGGCCTCGAGGCGGTGGCCACCCAGCTGACCAACGCCCCTCGTCGGCCCGAGCGTGCCGAGGTCGTGCGTCTGTTGCTGGCGAGCGACATCCACGACAACGTGTTCGGGGCGCGCGCCGCCGCACGTCTGGCGGGGGGCGACGGTGAGCCGGTGGATGCCGTGCTCTTCGCCGGCGACTTGACCGATCAGGGAACCGTCGAGGAGGCGCAGCTGTTCCTGCGCGTGTACGGCGCCCGGCGGTCGCCCGTGCTGCTCGTCGGCGGCAACCACGAGGACGAGCCGGCGATGCGCGTGTTCCGCCGCGCCGGCTTCCGCGCGCTCGACGACACCACAGCGGACGTCGCCGGCGTGCGGATCCTCGGCGCGTCCGATCCCATGTCGACGCGGCCGGGCACGTCGTCCGACGTGCCCGCACTGACGGCCGCGGGCATCCGGCTGGACGCCGTCTGGCGCCTCTCGGACCCGCGTCCGCAGGTGGTGATGGTCCACGACGCACGACAGGCGCAGGACACGGTCGCCTCGGCGCTGGCGGCCGGAGCGAAGCTGCTGGTGGCCTACGGCAACGACCACGTCGCCGGCGTGACGCAGGACGACGGCGTGGTGCAGGTCGACGCCGGCACGGCCGGCGCGTCCGGCTACGAGGCGATCGGCGTCGCGGCCGCCTCGCCCTCTCCGGCCGCGGACGAGGCGGAGCCGCCGGCGGACTCGCGCGACGTCTACACGTTCCAGCTGATCGACTTCTCGCGCGCCGACCCGCGCCGGCTCGTGGCGGTGACGACGGTGAGCTACGTGCCGGGCGGGCGCACCGTCGTCACCTACACGCCGTTCTCGCCGTGAGGCGAGCACGCCGACGCAGTCTCGCGCGCGCCTAAGGTAGAATCGGAGGCTGCGCGCCGGCACAGCCTCGCGCGCGGCCGACTGCACCGAGAGAGGACAGAAGTGGACCGACGCTACGACCCCCACGCCATCGAGGGGAAGTGGCAGCGCCTCTGGAGAGGAGCGCGAGGCCTACCGCACGCCCGACGAGAGCGACAAGCCCAAGTTCTACGCCCTCGACTTCTTCCCGTACCCCTCCGGCGACGGGCTGAGCGTCGGCCACTGCCGCAACTACGTGCCCACCGACGTCGTCTCGCGCTACAAGCGCATGCAGCGGCCACAACGTGCTGCATCCCATGGGCTGGGACGCCTTCGGCCTGCCGGCCGAGAACTACGCCATCAAGATGGGCGTACACCCGCGCGTCACGACCGAGCGCAACATCGCCAACTACCACCGGCAGATGGACATGATCGGCCTGTCGTTCGACTGGACGCGCGAGGTCACCAGCTGCCGCCCCGACTACTACCGCTGGACGCAGTGGTTCTTCCTGCTGCTGTACGAGCGCGGGCTGGCCTACCAGGCGACCGGGCAGCAGTGGTGGTGCCCGACGGACAAGACGATCCTCGCCAACGAGCAGGTCGAGAACGGTCGCTGCTGGCGCTGCGGCAACGCGGTGATCAAGAAGGACCTCAAGCAGTGGTACTTCAAGATCACCGACTACGCGCAGCGCCTGCTCGACGACCTGGGGACCATCGACTGGCCCGAGCAGATCAAGCTCATGCAGACCAACTGGATCGGGCGCAGCGAGGGCGCCGAGATCGACTTCGGTCTCCAGGGCCGCGACGACAAGCTCACGGTGTTCACGACGCGGCCGGACACGCTGTTCGGCGCCACCTACATGGTGCTGGCGCCGGAGCACCCGCTGGTCGACGAGATCACGGACCGCGGAGCATCGGGCGGCGGTCAAGGCGTATCAGGACCAGGCCCGCCGCGCAGAGCGAGATCGAGCGCCTGAGCGACGGACAAGGAGAAGACCGGCGTCTTCACCGGCGCCTACGCGCGTGAACCCGGTGAACGACGCGCCGGTGCCCATCTGGATCAGCGACTACGTGCTGATGGGCTACGGCACCGGCGCGATCATGGCGGTGCCGGCGCACGACGAGCGCGACTTCCAGTTCGCCACACAAGTTCGAGCTGCCCGATCGTCGAGGTGATCGCGCCGGAGACCGGGGCGCAGGGCACGCTGGACGAGGCCTACACCGGCGACGGCGTCATGGTGAACTCCGGCCGGTTCGACGGTATGACCGCGCCGGGCGAGGGGTTCGAGCAGATCGTCGAGTGGCTCGGCGAGCACGGCGCCGCACGGCAAGAAGGTCAACTTCAAGCTGCGGGACTGGCTCATCAGCCGCCAGCGGTACTGGGGCGCGCCGATCCCCATGGTGCACTGCGAGGAGTGCGGCACCGCTGCCGGTGCCCAAGGACCAGCTGCCGGTGCTGCTGCCCGACCTGGAGGACTTCCACCCCACCGACGACGGGCGCTCGCCGCTCGCCCGTGTGGAGGACTGGGTGCACACCACGTGCCCGAAGTGCGGTGGGCCAGCGCGCCGCGAGACCGACACCATGGACACCTTCGCCTGCTCCAGCTGGTATCACTTCCGCTACGCCTCGCCGCGTGACGAGACGGCGCCCTTCGACCACGACAAGGTCGAGTACTGGCTGCCGGTCGACCTGTACGTGGGTGGCGCCGAGCACGCGGTGATGCACCTGCTGTACGCGCGCTTCTTCTGCAAGGTGGCGCAGGACGCGGGCTACGTGAGCTTCGGCGAGCCGTACTTCCGCCTGCGCAACCAGGGCATGATCCAGGCCGAGGACGGCCAGAAGATGAGCAAGAGCAAGGGCAACGTGGTGACGCCCGACAGCGTGGTCGAGAAATACGGGGCGGACGCGCTGCGCGTGTACGAGCTGTTCATCGCGCCGTTCGAGCAGAGCGTGGCCTGGAGCGACCGCGGCGTGCAGGGCACGTATCGGTTCCTCGGGCGGTTCTGGAACCTCGTTGGCGAGGTCCTGGAGGCGCAGGGGAGCGGGGTGACGGCCGCGGAGGGCGAGGCCGAGGCCGAGAAGGGCCGCCAGGTCCTGCGGACGCTGAACAAGACCATCCGCAAGGTCTCGCACGACCTCGACTCCTTCCGCTTCAACACCGCCGTCTCGGCGCTGATGGAGCTGCAGAACGAGGTGCAGGACGTGTGGGCCAACGCGCGCGGCGCGCTCACGCCGGCGCAGTGGCGCGAGGTCGTGAGCACGATCACGCTGCTGGTGTGCCCCATGGCGCCGCACCTCGCCGCGGAGGTCTGGGAGCTGCTCGGCCAGGGCGACAACGTGCTGGACGCGCCTTGGCCCGCCTGGGACGACGAGCTCGCCGCCGACGAGGTCGTGACGGTCGTCGTGCAGGTGAACGGCAAGCTGCGCGAGCGTCTGCAGGTGCCGGTGGACGCGGAGAAGGACGACGTGCTGGCGCAGGCGCGCGCGGCGGAGAACGCCGCGCGCTTCCTCGATGGCAAGCAGGTCGCCAAGGAGATCTACGTGCCCGGCAAGCTCGTGAACTTCGTCGTCCGCTAGAGTCGGCCGAAGCTGGAACGACGAAGGCCCGGGTGGCGTTGCAGCCGCCCGGGCCTGCGTCGTTTTGCCGGCCGAGCGGCCGGGCGCGGACTTCTAGAGCAGCGCGTCCTGCAACTTCGCCAGCGCCGTCTCCTCGTGCAGGCCGATGCCCTTGGTGGCCTCGGCGGTCGCCTGTGCGACACCGAGCAGGAAGCTCTTGAACGAGGCCAGGTCCGCCGGCGCCTTGGCGGCGACGAGCGCGGCAGCCTCCTTCACGCGAGCGACGACCTCACCGGCCATGTCGGCGCGGTCGTGGGTGACCTGCTTGTCGCGCCCGACCTTGACTTCTCCCGCCAGTTCGTGGATGAGCGGGGTGCTGCTGTCGGACTTGGCCTTGGCCATGAACTTCGCTGCGGCGGTGGCTTCCTTGAAGGTGTCCCAGAACCCGGGATCGGCCATCGATATGTACGCCATCGTGTCGCTGACCGCCCACTGCAGGACGTGCCACTCGTCGTCCGTGAACAACTCCTTGCTCGACATGCCGTCTCCTCATCGTCGGTGGGTTGCGCCGGCGAGAGCCTATCGCAGGCCGCGGCGGGCGGCGCAACGGGACCGGCGGAACGTCACCACGCCCTGGTGGTCGTCACCCCATGGAATCCCCCCTGAGGGGCGATGTAGGTGGTCTCAAGCACGCAGTCAGAACGAGGCTGTTGAGCCTGAGCGTCAACGACGGTTGTTTCAGGAATCGGGCACATCATGTGACATCCGAGGCGGCTCCGCTCTTCACCTGACAGGTCAAGCGCCTACTCTGTGCGCCGTGAGTGGAGCAGCATGCATAGTCACCAAGTGGCACTGCCGGCGATGTGGGTGCGAGCTCGCTGAAGATCACGCCGACGACCTCTTCTGCAGCCCGTGCCAGCTGGCGCTGTCCGAGTACGACCCTCGTTACGATCCGGTCCTCGAGGACAAGCTGCTCACTGCGCTGAGTGCTCGCCCTGGCCGGCCCGTCAATGTCTACCGGGCCCTCGGTCTCAACAGCGCTGACGTCATCCACCGTCACGCCGTGGCGTCTCGCATCGGGCGACTGAAGCGGCAGGGGCATCTCATCACGGGACGCGGCGGGACGCGCTGTTGGGAAGGAAAGGCGGCGTGAACACCGGCCACTTGCCTCGTCCGAGGTACGACATCTGCGACTGGCAAGACTGGTCTCGGCCCCACCGCCGCCTCGTCCGCCGCGTCGAGTACCGGCGCGCAGACACCGGCATGCCGGTCGATGTCCTGGTGCCGACGCTGTGGGGCCGCGTCGTGATGGCCTGGCGGCAGTGGAGGAGCGCGTGACCGTGGTGGCCGGGGAGCGCAGTGAGTGAGCCCGTCACTCAAGTCGATTGCCGGCCGGCGGACCCAGGTTGTCTACCGCATGCTGCTCCAGGGCCTCGACCGTGCACAGATCCAGGAAGCGGCCCGCAAGCAGTACCGTTGGAACGCAGCCGTGCGCACCGTCGACGGCTACATTGCGGCCGCCAAGGCGCTCATCAACGAAGCCGCCGAGAGTGCGGATCGCAAGTTCGAGCTTGGGCGCACGCTTGCTCGCTACAACGACCTGTACGCCCGTTCCCACGCCAAGGGCGACTACCGCGGCTGCCGGCGGATCGCCGGCGACATCGCCGGCCTGCTGAAGCTCGACGAGCTCTCGGACGACGACCGTGACGAGATCGAACGCTTCTTGGACGCGATCGACGGGGGCAGCTCGTGAACATGGGGCCGATGTCGCCGAAGCAGCGTGCCTCCATCCATGCTGCCATCTGCCGCACGAACATCTGGGAGGGCGCGATTCGCTCGGGCAAGACGGTCGCCAGTTGGGACCCCTGGCTGCGGCACGTCATCCATGGGCCTGAAGGGCCATTGGCCATGGCCGGCAAAACGCAACGTACGATCGAGCACAACGTCATCAACCCGCTGTGCGAGACCCTCGGCAGGCGCGCCACCTACAAGAGCGGCAAGGGCGAGCTCGAGATCTGCGGTCGCACCATCTACGTCGTGGGCGCCAACGACGAACGCGCAGAGAGGCGCATCCGCGGCGCTACCCTCGCCGGTGCCTACGTCGACGAGTTGTCGATCATCCCGGAGTCGTTCTTCCGCATGCTCCTGACGCGCCTCTCTATCGAGGGATCGAAACTGTTCGGCACCACGAACCCCGACAGTCCGACGCACTGGCTCCTCGATAACTACTTGGGCAGGGCGCAGGTCTGGATTACCGCCGAGGGAGAGATGCTGCTGAGCGAGGCTGAAGACACGCTTGACCTCGCCCGCTTCTCATTTGTGCTTGATGACAACGAGACCCTGAGCGAGGCGTATAAGGCCGACCTGAAGCGTGAGAACGCCGGGCTCTGGTACAAGCGCTTCATCCTTGGGCAGTGGGTGGCCGCCGAGGGCGCCATCTATGACATGCTGGAGGCCGAGCCCGGCGGCCGCCACGTCGTGCGCAAGCTGCCTCCGCTGCGCAACCTGCGCCTTGCGATCGACGTTGGCACGGCCAACCCCTTCGTGGCGTTGCTCATGGGCGTCTCGGCCGAGCCGCGGCTCTACGTGGCGCGCGAGTGGCGCTGGGACTCGAAGGCCAAGCGCCGACAGCTGACCGACGCCGAATACGTCGAGCACCTGAAGGACTGGATCTCCGGGGGCTGCGACGGCTTCAAGCTCGACCCGCAGACGCGCAAGGGCATGCCGGTGCCTATCGAGGACGTCATCTGTGACCCCTCGGCGCTCTCGTTTCGCGTCGCTTGGCAGAGTCGCATGGGACGCTGGCCCAAGCTCGCCGACAACGCCGTCGTCGACGGCATCCGCGACACGGCTTCGCTACTCGCGATGGACCGCCTGGTCTTTCACGAGTCCTGCAAGGAAGCGATCGCCGAGCACGTCGGCTATGTCTGGAATCCGAAGGCACAGGAGCGTGGCGATGACGAGCCCCTCAAGCAGGCCGACCACGCTCCGGACGCCTGTCGCTACGGCGTGCGCTCGTACCGCAGCACCTGGCGTCGCTGGTCGTCGCTCCCCACACTCACGTCAAAGGAGGCCTCCTGATGGCCCTGCCGACCGATCCCAACCTGCCGTGGCCGCCGCAGAGCGTGCCACAGATTGACTTTTCCGTCTGGGGCGAGTGGTACTCGGGCGAGTTCAGCCCCGCCGGCAGCGAGTACTCCACAGTGCCCGTCACCACCGGCGGCGTCACCGAGCGCCTCACCGGCGGCTTCGTGCATCGTCACCCGAGCGTGCAGGGCGGCAGCACGACGAACCCGCGGCCGGGCTCGCAGGCGGTGCACTGTCCGCTCGCCGGCGACATCGCCCAGGCCTCTGCCGATCTGCTCTTCTCCGAGATGCCGAACATCCGCATCACCGAGGAGGTGGCCAAGGCCTCGGAGAAACGGCTCACCTGGCTCCTGGACGAGATGGGCGCGCAGAACGTCTTCCTCGAGGCCGCCGAGCCCTGCGCTGCGCTCGGCGGCACCTACCTGCGCGTCACCTGGGACCGGGCGTTCGCCGACTACCCGTTCCTGACCAGCGTCGACGCCGACAAGGCCGTGCCCGAGTTCACCTGGTCGGGCCAGCTGCGCGCGGTCACCTTCTGGCGCAAGGTCGCGGGCAAGGATCCCAAGGCTGTCTATCGTCACTTGGAGCGGCATGAGCCGGGCTCCATCCTGCATGGCCTCTACCTCGGCACGAAGTCGAAGCTGGGCAGCTCCGTGGGCCTTGACCAGAGCGAGGAGACGCAGGGCCTCTCCGACACCATCACTCTCCCCGAGGCGCTGAGGAACGGCCTCGTCGCCTTCTACGTGCCGAACGTGCGCCCGAACCGTCGTCACCGCGACTCCTACCTTGGAATTGGCGGAGCTCTCGCGACCTACATCCGTCAGAACAAGGCGGCGATTGTCGATTACGGAGCTCGATATCGATCAGGGCACCGGATCGCTTCGTCACTCGCTGAGTCCGCCGTCGATACCCTTGTCGCCCGACGCATGGTCAAAAAGCAGCAGATGCAATGGTCGCTCAAAGGCGCGCATCGCATGTTGCAAGTTCGAGCGGCCGTCCTCGAGCTATGGCGGAATTTCGGTGACGGCGTGAATCAAGCGGCGGATTTCTTCTCGGCGGCGACTTCGATTCCGTCACGGAATGTTACACCGCTGACGACCTTCGGCAACTGATTTTGTCCTTGCAGTCGCCTCCAGCTTTTCGACGCCGCCATCACCAGCTTGAAGACCATGAGGCGCGCCGTGTCCTGCGAGAGCGCGCCCTTCATGCGCACCGTGCGATGCCGGACCGTTGCGAAGGCGCTTTCGATCGGGTTCGAGGTGCGCAGATGCGTCCAGTGCTCGGCGGGAAGCATGAACGAACCAAGTACAGGGACA
>CAVOMB010000109.1:0-16392 GCA_963696935.1 uncultured Thermoleophilia bacterium
CCGCGGCCTCGTGCTCGCGCGAGAGCTTCTTGAGCAGGCGCAGGATCTGCGCCTGGATGGTGACGTCGAGCGCGGTCGTCGGCTCGTCCGCCAGCAGCATCTTGGGGTTGCAGCTGATCGCGATGGCGATCATGACGCGCTGCCGCATGCCGCCGCTGAACTGGTGCGGGTAGTCCTTGATGCGATTGGCCGCCTTGGGGATGCCCACCTCGCCGAGCAGTTCGATGGACCGCTTGACTGCGTCCGAGTGGCTCATGCCCAGGTGCAACTCAAGGCCCTCGGTCATCAGCCGCTCGATGCTGAGCACCGGGTTCAGGCTGGTGACGGGATCCTGGAAGATCATCGCGATGTCGCGGCCGCGGATGGCGCGCACCTTGTCCTCGGGCATCGTCAGGAGGTCCTGGCCCTGGAACTCGATGCTGCCGCTGATGGTCGCGTTGGGCACCATGCCGGTGAGACCGATGATTGCGCTGGCCGTGACGCTCTTGCCGCAGCCGCTCTCGCCGACCAGCCCCACGAGCTCGCCGGGCGCCACATCGAAGCTGATGTGGTTCACGGCGTGGACCGTCCCTTCCTGAGAGGCGAAGTCAACGGTCAGATCGGTCAGTCGAAGCAGCGTATCGCCCACGGCACCCATGACTTTGCAGTCTATAGCACGCTCGCTCGCAAGGTTGGCCCGCATCCCGGCCTGTGTCGGGCGGCCTCGCACGACAGTCTGACTCGGAGGGCCGCCGGTTCCGTCACTTCGACGTCCGGCGGCGGCATGCCCAGTCGCTTTGACCCCCGCCTGCGACCGTGGTACGCATGGGACATGCGCACCGACCCTGTCTCTCCGCTCGTCGTCCTGCGCGCCCTGGAGTTGTTCGGCCCGCAGGCGCGCCCGTACAACTTCGACGACTGCTTCGATTGCTGGGGGCTGGTGCGCCGCGTGTTCGACCACCTCGACGACGGAGACGAGGTCAACGGCGAGCTGGCGGAAGAGGAGGGCGGCCCCGAGGAGTCCCAGTGGGCCGCCTTCGCGAGCCCCGACGGACTGACGCCCGGCGACCTGCTCGTGACGCACTCGCACCTGAGCCCCGATTTCCACACGGCGTTCTACTGCGGCCGCGTCGACGGGCGCCACCTCGTCTACGACGCCTCGCCGCGCGCGGCCGTGCCGCTGTTCGCGCGGCGAGACGGCGCCTGGCGGCTCGAGGCCTCCCGCGCGATCCACACCCGCTACGCGCGCGCGACCGAGACGACCGACCTCCTGCGCAACGACGGCGGCGCGTACCTGCGCTTGTGGGACGACCGCGCGCGCTTCTATCACCGAGGCCTGCACGCGCGCCTGCTCGCGGGTGCGGCGGCCGACCGCGAGCCCGCAAGCGTCAAAGACACGGCCGGCCGCGACCTCGTGGCGCTGCGCCTCGCGGCCGGCTTGAGCGAGCTGCCGTTCTACTGCCGTCTCCGGCTGCCCGTGGATGCCGCCGGCCACGAGTCGTACGACAACCTGCTCACGCGCCATCTTGACTACTACGTCCCGGACGGCGCGCCGGTGCTCGACGACGACTACGAGCTCGCGGCGGCCGGAGCCCACAGGGGTGTGGCGCCGCGCGCACTGTGTGTTGATAGCGTCGAAGCTATCAAGGGACAGCGTGCCGAGAGCTCTCCCGACCCTCCGGCCCCTCGCACCCCGGTCGCCGCCCGGCCGCCGGCGCCGCGGCTCGGACGGCCGGCGCCGCCGAGGATCGTCAAGGCTCCACTGTGGGTCGTTCGCGACGGCCCAGTGACGGTGGAGTGGGAGTACCCCGGCGCGGTTGAAGCGCCCGGGTCCGACACGGCGCCTGCAACGGTCAGGGGCTGCCGCGTCGAGGTCTGGGAGGAGACGGCCGACCTGTGGAAGCACCGGTTGCTGCGGCAGGACCTCGCCGACCCGGTGACGTCGTTCACGGTCCCGGACGAAGTGCTGCACGACGACGCCCGCTTCGCCGTCGTCATGTGGGCGCGCGGGCCGGGCGGCTTCTCGGGCACGGCGCTCGCGCCGTTCCTCTTCCGCCCCGCCCGCGACAACCGGCTGCTGGAGTACGACCCGGTGCGGCCAGAGGGCCTCGCCCCCGACGGGGGCGAGGAGGTGCCGGCCGGCCGGCCGCTCGAGCTCACCTGGCGGATCCGCCAGCCGCTGGCGTCGCAGGCGGGGTTCCGCATCGAGGTGCTGGAGGACGCGTTCCTCACGGACGACGTGACGCCGGTGTACGACGTCGAGGTGAGCGGGCCACCGGCCCGGGTCTGCAGGACTGTCGTCCCGGGCGAGGTACTGCTGCCCGGGCACGTCTATTCTTGGTACATCACGGTGCGGTCGGCAGACCGGCGCACGGCGTTCGCTCCGTCCGAGGGCGTGTTCCGCGCGGGCGCCGCACCAGAGAAAGAGTGACCACATGGCTCATGTCTCCACACGCGCGATGGATCTGCACACGGCGGCGCCGTTCGGCATCTCCCGCTGGACCCACAGCGAGTTCGCACGGTTCGTCGTCGAGTTGAGGCAGGGCGGCCTGGTGGGCTACGGAGAGAGCGCGCCGAACGCGCGGTATGAGGAGTCCCGCGAGCAGGACATGGAGCTGCTGACCGACTGGGCGCCGGAGATCGCCGACCTGGAGGGTCCCGCCGGCGTCGAGATGTACTGCGAGGGGCTGGGCGGCGCCGGCGTGCCGGCCCTGCGGGCCGGCCTGAGCGCCGCCGCCTGGGACCTCGCCGGCAAGCAGGCGGGCGAGCCCGTCTGGCGCATGCTGGGGCTCGCACGTCCGTCGGTGCGGACGTCGTACACCATCGCAATCGGCGCGCCCGACGAGATGCTGGCGCAGGCGCGCGCCGCCTCCGCGTTCGGCACGCTCAAGGTCAAGCTCGGCTTCGACGGCGACCTAGAGACGGCGCGCCGTCTCAAGCTGGCGTTGCCGGACGTGACGTTCCGCTACGACGCCAACGAGGGGTGGGACCGCGAGCGGGCGGCCACAGCCCTCGCGGTCCTCGAGGACCTGGACGCCGAGCTCGTCGAGCAGCCGCTGCCCGCGTCCGACCCCGAGGGTATGGCCTGGCTCAAGGAGCGGACGCGCATCCCGCTGCTCGCCGACGAGGCGGTGCTCTCGACCGACGACCTCGACGCCGTGGGCGAGGCCTACGACGGCGTCGTGGTCAAGCTGGCCAAGGCGGGGGGCATCGCCGCCGCCTTCGCCCTCGTCTCGGCGTGCACTGAGCTCGGCCTGCGTGTGCTCGTCGGCTGCATGGTCGAGTCGAGCCTCGGCATCGCCGCGGCGCTGCAGCTCGCCGGCCTCGCCGACTACGTGGACCTGGACGGGGCGCTGCTGCTGGCGGAGGACCCGTTCACGGGCATCGATGTGGACGGCGACCTGCTGACGGCGTCTGAGTCGCCGGGTCTGGGGGTGCGTCCGGCGGACTGATCGGGCGCGTCCGGGGGGATGGCCTGCGCCCGCCCGCCCGTCTGGCGGCCGGCGGCCTCGCGCCTGCCCGCGGGGTCAGAGCGCGGCGCGGCCTTCGCCGAGGGTGCCGAAGAGCGCCGCGCCGGTCCTCGCGACGGCCTCGAAGCCGCCGCAGTCGCGCGTCATGACCACGATGACCGTGCGCCGGTCACCGTCCGTGATCAGCGCGCAGTCGTGCGCGTAGCGTCCGGCCGGAGCGTCGTCGCCGCACTTGCCCGCGTAGCACGTGCCGGCGGGCAGGTAGCGCGCGATCCCGTCGAGGTGCTCCTGGAGCGCCAGTGAGGCGAGGACCCGCTCGCCGACGAGCGGCTCGAGCGCCTGGCCGCCGGCGAGCGTCTCGAGAAGACGCGCGAGGTCGCCGGCCGAGGTGACGTTGTCTCGGCCAGCGACGGCGGCGTCCGTGTCCATCATGAAGCGCCGCATGCGGGTCTGGGCCAGTCCGAGCTCGTCCGCCAGGGCGTTGACGCGGTCGAACCCAACGACCTGAGCGATCACGTTGGTCGCGTCGTTGTCGCTGACCACGAGGGCGAGGTGCAGTATGTCGCCGAGGCTCAATGTGGCGGCGTGCCGCAGGCCGCGGAGCACGCCGCTTCCGCCCACGCAGCCTCCGGGCTCGAAGCAGTACTCCTGCGCCTCGTCGATCTCGCCGCGCGCCACCATGCGCCAGAACGCGGCGGCCAGGAACACCTTGATGGTGGAGTAGGAGGGGAGCTGCACGTCCTGGTGGGCGCTGAGCGTCCTGCCGGTGCCGAGCTCCCTAGCGACGTACGCGATCATCTCCGCCACCTTATCGGATGAGGAGAGTCGTAACTATCGGGTGACGGCCCGATGCCGGGTCAGATCGTCGCGTGCGCGCCGGCGTCCACGTGCACCACCTCGCCGGTGATGGCGCGGCTGAGGTCGCTGAGGAGGAAGACCGTGGCGTCGGCGACCTCCTCGGCGGTGACGTTGCGGCGCAGCGGCGTGTGGCTCTTCGAGGAGCTCGAGCATGCCGCTGAAGTCCTTGATCGTGCGGGCCGCCACGGTGGCGATGGGGCCTGCGGACACCGCGTTCACGCGGATCCCCTCCGGCCCCAGGTCCGCCGCGAGGTAGCGCACGGCGCTCTCCAGTGACGCCTTGGCGGGGCCCATGACGTTGTAGTTGGGTACCACGCGCCACGAGCCGGCGTACGTCATGGTGACGATGGCGCCGCCCCGCGTCATCAGGCGGCGCGTCTCGCGCGCGGTCGCGATGAGCGAGTACGAGCTGATGTCGTTGGCCTGCGCGAACCCATCGCGGGTGGTCTCCACGAAGCTGCCCTGCAGGTCGTGCGCCGGCGCCCAGGCGATGCTGTGCACGAGGCCGTCGACCACCGGCATCTGCTCCTGAAGCTCATCGACGGCGCGCTTGACCGCCGCGTCGCTGGCCACGTCGAGCTCGATCATCGGCGCGCCGCCGAGCTCGTCCGAGAGCTGCTCGACGCGTCGCTTGAGCCGCGCGGCCTGGTACGTGAGCGCGACGGCGCCGCCGTGGCGCTCGACCGCCTTGGCCACGGTCCAGGCGATCGAGCGCGAGTTGGCGGCGCCCGTCACGAGGAAGTTCTTGCCTGCGAGCAGGTCGGTCATCGTGCCTCCTCCGGTGGCCCCGGCTTGACCGCGAGCAGCAGGAACTGCCGCGCCCAGTAGTCGCGGAAGACGTAGAGCGAGAGCGCCAGCGAGGCGAACCGGATCGCCGGGTAGCGTGTGAAGTAGGGCTCGACGCGCAGCACGTGAAGGCCGGCGCCCTCCAGCAGGCGCACCATGTCGCGCTTGCCGAACCAGCGCACGTGGGTGCGGTCGAAGATGCCTGACCGACGCCGCGGCCACGACTTGGTGAGCAGCTGCGCCATGACGAAGACGCTGGCGACGTTGGGGAGGGAGAGGACCACGGCTCCGCCCGGGCGCAGGCGCGTGACCGCCCAGGCCAGCACCTCCTCGGCGTCCGGGAGGTGCTCGAGCACGTCGCTGGCGAGGATGGCATCGAAGAGATCCTCACCGAGCTCCGCAGGGTCGAGGTGTGCGAGATCGCACTTGCAGACCCGATCGAGGCGTTTGCGCGCCTCGGCGGCGGCCGTCGCGTCCAGCTCGACGCCGACCACTTCGCGGGCCCCCGCCTTCTTGAGCATCGCGCCGTTGTGACCGCCGCCGCAGCCGAGGTCGAGCACGCGCAGCCCGCGAGGGTCGATCAGTTGCAGGAACGCCGGCTTGGCGTCGCGGAAGTAGCGGGCGGGCACGTCCATCGCCGCATCATACAGCCAGCCCGCGTGCCCTGACGGCGCCGGGTCGGGCAGGCGGCGGCTCAGGGGATCGTGATGTCGACCGTGCTCGGGTCGGTGCCGGCGGCGAGCTCGCGGATCACTGTGGGCTCGCCCTGGTAGGTGTACGCGACGGCGAGCTGTTCGCCGGGGGCGTCGGCGGTGGCCAGCGACGGGGGCTCCGGTGAGAGAGGCTCAGGCAGCGGCGACTCGCTCGGCGCCGGCGAGACGGTCTCAGGCAACGGCGACTCGCTGCCCGGCGCCGGGGACCCGGCGAGCGGCCAGGGCGTCTCTTCCACTGCCTCCGGCGCCGCCGTCGGCTCGAGCATGAGCAGGTGCAGACGCCCGGCGTCGGTGGGCTCGCCGTTCACCGCGAGCTCGATCACTTTGGGCGCCGACCCCTTGAAGGTGCGGAGCACGGCGAACCGCTGGACCGCGCCGGTGACCTGCCGGGCACGGGCCAGCACGACCACGGCGAAGCGGTCGAGCTGGTCGCGGAAGCGCTCGCCGATGGTGGTCCTCTCGGAGGCGTCGCTGCCCTTGGCGATCCCGGTCCCGCCATAGCTCTGCGCCGGGACGGCGCTGTCGTCGGACTGTGCCACGCTGCCGGATGTCGAGCCGCCCGAGCCGCCCACGCCGCCGCCGTTGACGGCGACGATACCGACGACGAGGGCGAGGACGACGAGCGCCGCCACCGGCGCGACCACGCGCCACCAGCGGCGCTCGCGCCGCGGCTTTGCCGCCTCGCCGGGCGCTTCGAGGTACTCCTTGAGGCCGCCCCAGCGGTCGCCGGAGAGGTCGGTGTAGCTCTCCTCCGGCTCCGGCACAGCGGCCGAGACCTGCGCGCCGATAGCGGCGACGTCGGCGCGCATGGCCTCGAGCCGCGCTCCGAGCGCGGCGTCGGCCGCGGCCGACGCCAGCAGCTCCGGGTCCTCTTCGACGCCCAGGGCGCAGGCGAGCAGCCGGTCGTCGTCGTACAGGTCCGGATGCACCTCGTTGTCGAGTTCGTCAGTCATCTTCAGTCGCCAGGTCTCTCGTCACGTCGGTGGTTCAGGTCTCGCGCACGTAGCCGCTCTCGTCGAGAGCCGCGCGCAGCTTCTTCACGGCGCCGTGGAGGCGCGACTTGACGGTGCCTACAGGGATTTCCTGCGCCTTGGCGATGTCGTCCAGGGGCAGGTCGGCGAAGAACCGCAACGCCACGCACTCGCGCAGGTCGTCGGGGAGCGTGGCCATGGCGTTGCGGAGCGCCTCGTCGGCCGGCTCGGCCGGCCCTTCCACCATCGTCTCGGGCGAGACCTGGTGGAGCTTGTCCATCAGCCCGTAGCGCGTCTTCCGACGCCGCCCGTGGTCGCGCCCGGTGTTGAGGATGACGCGGTAGAACCAGGCGAGGAACGCCTCTTCGCGTGGGATCTCTTTGGCCCGATAGACCTTGATGAACACTTCTTGCACGGCGTCGTCAACCTCCTCACAGAACCCCTGGAGGTAGAGGATGCGCCGCACTTGGGGCGCGTACCGCCGGAAGAGCTCGGCGCGCGCCTCGGGCTGCCCCCTACGCAAGCGGTCGACGAGACCGTGCGGCAGTTCCTCTATTGCCTTCCTCCAGCGTGAGAGACGCCCGTGACGCCGGGCGGGTTCGTCGGTTCGGACGCGAGAAGTATAGCGCGGGGACCGCCGGCCGGGCCGGAGCGGCCGGCCTCAGGCGAAGCCGAGCCGGCGTACCTCTTCCTGCAGCTCGTAGCCGCTGGTCTCCTTGACCCTGCGGACGACCTCCGCCGACAGGGCGGTGATGTCGGCCGCCGTCGCGCCGGGCTCGGCGACCAGGAAGTTGGCGTGCTTCTCGCTCACGTGGGCGCTCCCGACGCGCAGGCCCTTGAGGCCGGCGTCCTCGATGAGGCGGGCCGCCGGCAATTCGCGCGAGGGGTTCTTGAAGTAGCTGCCGCAGCTCGCGTACTCGAGCGGGTGCTTGCTGCGCCGCAGGGCCGCGTCGTCGGCGATGCGCCGCACCAGCTGGTCGCGGTAGCTGTGGCGGAGCTGGAAGGCCGCAGAGAGCACCACGATGTCCGGCCGTGACTTGAGCATCGAGGTGCGGTAGCCGAAGCCGAGGCGGTCGGGCTGGACCACGTGCTCTTTGCCCTCCTCGAGGAGGTGGACCTCGAGCAGCGAGTCGCTGACCGACTCCCCGTAGGCGCCGGCGTTGCCGACCACGGCGCCACCGACGGAGCCGGGGATGTTGCCGGCGAAGGTGAGGCCGGCGAGACCCTGTCCGGCGACGTCGGCGACCAGCCTGGGCAGCTCCACGCCGGCCTCCGCGCGCAGTATGTGCCCGTGCAGCGTCGTGCCCTCGTTGCGCGCCAGCACGGTGAGGCCGCGCACGCCGGCGTCGCCGACGAGCACGTTGGTGCAGCGGCCGAGCACGGTCACCGGCAGGCCGAGCTCGCGCGCCGTGAGCACGGCGTGCACCAGCACGCCGGTCGTCCCGCCGCGCACTAGGAACTCGGCGGGACCACCGACGCCGTACGCGGTGAGGGACGCGAGGGGGACGGCCTCTTCGAGGCCGGGCAGCTCGCGCCGCAGCACCTCGCGCAGCTGGGGATCGGTGGGAGTTTGATCCGCGGGCGTCGTCATGCGGCCATGCTACCAGTCCCGCGGGGCAGGCCGCCGTCGTACTCCCCGGCCGGCCCTGCCATCATCGGATCGCTCGGTTCGCCGCGCCACGCGTTTCCACACGTTGACAGTGGGTAGGAAACGCCCATAAACTACTTAACCCTGGTGAGTAGTAGGATATCGACAAGAAGCGAGTACGCCATCAAGGCGCTGGTGCGCCTGGCGCTGGCGGACGGCACCGCACCGGTGTCCGCCCGCAACATCGTCGCGTTCACCGGCGTGCCACCCAAGTTCCTCGAGCAGGTGATGCACGACCTGCGCCGCGCGGGGCTCGTGGAGAGCCAGCGCGGCAAGGGCGGCGGGTACGTCCTCGCCCGCGACCCGGCGACGGTGAGCTTTGCGGACGTGATCGACCTCATCGACGGTCCGCCCCCCGGGACCGTCACCGGCCCCGCAGAAGCGGCCGGCTCCAACGGCGGCAAGGGACGAATGCGCGGCCGCGACCAGGCAGACGCCCTCGTCGCCCCCGTGTGGCGCGAGGTGCGGGAGCGCACGCGCGCCATCCTCGACTCGGCGACCATCGCCGAGGCCGCAGCCCGGGCCGCCGAGGCCCCCATGTACTACATCTGATAGGAGAACAGCAGTCATGACCGACACCGAGACCAGGGCGCAGGGCTTCGAGACCCTCGCCCTCCACGGCGGCCAGGAGCCCGATCCGACCACCAACGCGCGCGCCGTGCCGATCTACCAGACGACCTCGTACACGTTCGACAGCGCCGACCACGCCGCGAACCTCTTCGAGCTCAAAGAGCCCGGCAACATCTACACGCGCATGATGAACCCGACCACCGACGTGTTCGAGAAGCGGGTGGCCGCGCTCGAGGGCGGCGTAGGCGGTCTGGCCTTCAGCTCGGGCTCCGCGGCGGTGACCTTCAGCATCCTCAACATCGCCGGTGCGGGCGACCACGTCATCAGCGCCAACAGCCTCTACGGCGGCACCCACAACCTGTTCGTGCACACGCTGCCGCGGTTCGGCCTGGACGTCGAGCTCGTGGACCCCAACGACCCCGAGAACTTCCGCCGCGCCATCAAGCCCGGCACCAAGCTGCTGTACGCCGAGACGGTCGGCAACCCCAAGCTCGACACGCTCGACATCCGGGCGGTCGCCGACATCGCCCACGAGGCCGGTATCCCGCTGATTGTGGACAACACGATGGCGACGCCGTACCTCATCCGGCCGCTCGACCATGGCGCCGACGTAGTGGTGCACTCGGCGACCAAGTTCATCGGCGGCCACGGCACGTCGATCGGCGGCGTGGTCGTGGACGGCGGCGCGTTCGACTGGAGCCAGAACGACAAGTTCCCCGGCCTCGTCGAGCCGGACGCGAGCTACCACGGCCTGCGGTTCTACGACGCGCTTGGACCCGCCACCTACATCACCAAGCTGCGCGTGAGCCTGCTCCGCGACATCGGGGCGGCCCTCTCGCCGTTCAACGCGTTCCTGCTCCTCCTGGGACTGGAGACGCTGCCGCTGCGCATGGAGCGCCACAGCAGCAACGCGCTGGCCGTCGCCCAGCATCTGGATTCCCATCCGAAGGTCGAGTGGGTCCTCTACCCGGGCTTGGAGTGCCACCTCACGCACGGGACCGCCTGCGAGTATCACTACCGCGGGCTCTTCGGCGGCATCGTCGGGTTCGGCGTCAAGGGCGGTCGCGCTGCGGGCCGGAGCTTCGTGGAGAACACCGAGCTCTTCTCGCACCTCGCGAACATCGGCGACGCCAAGTCGCTTGCCATCCACCCGGCGACGACGACGCACTCGCAGCTCACGCCCGAGGAGCTGGTGCTCTCCGGCGCCACGGAGGACTTCGTCCGCCTCTCGATCGGCATCGAGACGATCGACGACATCATCGCCGACCTCGATCAGGCGCTGGCCAAGGCCTGAGACTCGGAAGTAGGCGTAGCGTCGGAGAGGCGGCTTCGCCCCCCTCGTCTGCGAACCCGCTAGAATCGCCGGACCATGACCGAGAACAAGACCGCAGCACGCAAGGAGATCGGCGACGTAGCCATGGGCTACGACGACGACGCCGGCAACGCCGGCGTCGTCCGTACCCGCAAGGTGACGTTCGACCAGCCCGGCCAGGAGCTCGCCCTCGAAGGGGGCGGCACGCTGGCGCCGTTCACGCTCGCCTACGAGACGTACGGCGCACTGAACGAACGCAAGGACAACGCCGTCCTCGTCACCCACGCGCTCTCCGGGGATGCCCACGTCGCGGGGCTGCACAGCGCCAACGACAAGCGCCCCGGCTGGTGGGACATGATGATCGGTCCCGGTAAGGGCCTGGACACCGACAAGTACTTCGTCATCTGCGCCAACGTCATCGGTGGCTGCAGCGGCAGCACCGGTCCGGCCTCGGTGGATCCCGCCACCGGCAAGCCCTACGGCACCGACTTCCCCATGATTACCATCAAGGACATGGTGAATGCCCAGATGCTGCTGCTCGATCATCTCGGCATCGGCAAGCTGCTCGCCGCCGTCGGCGGCTCCATGGGCGGCATGCAGGTGCTCGAACTTGCGATCTCCCACCCCGATCGCACGCACCTCTGCGTGCCGCTGGCCACCGCGGCGCGCCAGCCCACGCTCGCGATCGCCTTCAATGAGGTCGGCCGCCAGGCCATCATGGCCGACCCCAACTGGAAGGGCGGGCACTACTACGGCGGTAGGTCGCCGGCCAAGGGCCTCAGCGTGGCGCGCATGATCGGGCACATCACCTACCTCAGCGACGAGGCGATGCAGGAGAAGTTCGGCCGGCGCCTGCAGGACATCCACGACTACACGTTCACGTTCTCCGCGGACTTCGAGGTCGAGAGCTACCTGCGCCACCAGGGGCTGAGCTTCACCAACCGCTTCGACGCCAACACGTACCTCTACATAACGCGCGCGCTGGACTACTTCGACCTGACCCGTCAGCACGGCACGCTGGTGAAGGCGTTCGAGGACGTCAAGGCGCGGTTCCTGGTCATGGGGTTCAGCAGCGACGGGCTGCACCCGCCGTACCAGCTCAAGGAGATCGTCAGCGCGCTGCGCGCGACCCACAAGCACGTCAGCTACTACGAGGTCGAGAGCCACTACGGCCACGACGCGTTCCTGCTGGAGCGCGAGAAGATGGAAGGCATCATCGCGGCGTTCCTGGCGAGCGGCGCCAGAGCGTACGCTCCGTGACCATGCACCGCATCGACTACAAGCTGATCGAGGACCTGGTGCCGAACGGCGCCACTGTGCTCGACCTGGCCTGCGGCGACGGCGAGCTCCTCAGCGAGCTCATCACCGGCAAGCACGTGCACGGCAGCGGCGTCGAGATCGACCACACCGCGGTCGAGAAGTGCATCGGCCGGGGCCTCTCCGTGTTCCACGGCGACCTCGACGCCGGCCTCGCCGACTTCTCCGACCAGTCGCACGACGTGGTGATCCTCAGCCTCAGCCTCCAGCAACTGCGCCGGCCGCGGATGATCGTTCGCGAGATGGTCCGCGTCGGGCGCCTCGCGATCGTCAGCTTCCCGAACTTCGCCCACTGGGTACCCCGCTCGCAGCTCGTGCTGGGCGGGCGCATGCCGGTGTCGCGCGAACTCCCGTACCAGTGGTGGGACACGCCCAACATCCACCTCTGCACCATCCGGGACTTCCGCAAGCTGTGCCGCGAAGAGGGGCTGTGCATCGAGAACGAGCAGTACCTGACCTCGGCGGACAAAGACCCGCCGCCGCGGCTGGTGGCGCCCAACCTGTTCGCGCGCATCGCCATCTTCGCCGTCACGCGCTGCTGAGCATCGCCCCGGCGCGGGGAGGGGTGGCCTCATCCGGGCGCCTACGTTTCCCGGTTTTCGAGCCGTCCGATTCGCGGGTACACTGTCTGTACGCTCTGCGTCTCAGAGACCGGCGCGAGCGGCAGAAGGAGCGCATCCGTCCCACCACCGAGCACCGGCGTGACGCGCTTCAAGATCAAAGGAGAGAGTAGTGCCCCAGGGTAAAGTCAAGTGGTTCTCGACCGAGAAGGCCTTCGGCTTCATCGAGCAGGAGAACGACAACGACATCTTCGTCCACATCACCGGCCTCGCCGACGGTGTGACCGCTATCGACAAGGACCAGCTGGTCGAGTATGAGGTCGAGCAGGGTCGCAAGGGCCCGCAGGCCACCAACGTCCGGCCCGCGAGCGGTGCGCCGGCGCCGGCGCCTGCGCCTGCTGCCGAGGTCGACGAGGTCGAGATCGAGGCTGAGGACGAAGGCGAAGAAGAGTAGGGATCTGAGTCTTTGACGGGCCGGCCGCCGGAGGATCGCTCGGGATCCGGCGGCCGGCCCGTCCGCTTATCCGCCTCCGGGGTAGTACCTGGTGAGGACAACGACGGGAGGACGTGATGCTCGAGAACATCCACTGGCTCGGTCTGTGCGCATGGAGTGTCTCGACATTAGCATCCTCCCGTCGTTGTCCTCACCAGGTACTACCCCGGAGGCGGATAAGCGGAGCGGGCCGGCCGCCGGATCCCGAGCGATCCTCCGCACACTTACTCTTCTTCGCCTTCGTCCTCAGCCTGGATCTCGACCTCGTCTCGGCCACGGCGCAGGCGCCGGCGCCGGCGCACCGCTCGCGGCCGGACGTTGGTGGCCTGCGGGCCCTTGCGACCCTGCTCGACCTCATACTCGACCAGCTGGTCCTTGTCGATAGCGGTCACACCGTCGGCGAGGCCGGTGATGTGGACGAAGATGTCGTTGTCGTTCTCCCTGCTCGACCGAAGGCCTTCTCGGTCAAGAGAGACCGCTTGAGCTTACCTGGGCACTACTCTCTACCTTGATCTTGAAGCGCGTCACGCCGGTGCTCGGTGGTGGGACGGATGCGCTCCTTCCGCTCGCGCCGGTCTCTGAGACGCAGAGCGTACAGACAGTGTACCCGCGAATCGGACGCTCGAAAACCGGGAAACGTAGGGCGCCCGGATGAGGCCACCCCTCCGCGCCGGGGCGATGCTCAGCACGTGACGGCGAAGATGGCGATGCGAACAGGTTGGGCGCCACCAGCCGCAGCAGCAGTTCGCCGAGGTCAGGTACTGCTCGTTCTCGATGCACAGCCCCTCTTCGCGGCACTTCAGGAAGTCCCGGATGGTGCAGAGGTCAATATGGGCGTGTCCCACCACTGGTACGGGAGTTCACGGCGACACCGGCATGCGCCCGCCCGGCGCGAGCTGCGAGCGGGGTACCCAGTGGGCGAAGTTCGGGAAGCTGACGATCACGACGCCGAACACGGACCATCTCGCGAACGATCATCCGCGGCCGGCGCAGTTGCTGGAGGCTGAGGCTGGATCACCACGTCGTGCGACTGGTCGGAGAAGTCGGCCGGCGTCGAGGTCGCCGTGGAACGCGGGAGGGCCCCGGCCGATGCACTTCTCGACCGCGGTGTGGTCGATCTCGACGCCGCTGCGGTGCCGCGCTTGCCGGTGATGAGTTCGCTGAGAAGCAGGGTCTCGCCGTCGCCGCAGGCCAGGTCGAGCACAGTGGCGCCGTTCGGCACCAGGTCCTCGATCAGCTTGTAGTCGATGCGGTAGGGTCACGGAGCGTACGCTCCTGGCGCCGCTCGCCAGGAACGCCGCAATGATGCCTTCCATCTTCTCGCGCTCCAGGAACGCGTCGTGGCCGTAGTGGCTCTCGACCTCGTAGTAGCTGACGTGCTTGTGGGTCGCGCGCAGCGCGCTGACTGCTCCTTGACTGGTGCGGGTGCAGCCGTTCGCTGCTGAATTTCCATGACCAGGAACCGCGCCTTGACGTCCTCGAACGCCTTCACCAGCGTGCCGTGCTGACGGGTCAGGTCGAGGGTGAGTCCAGCGCGCGCGTTATGTGGAGTGTTGGCTCAGCGGTTGGTGAAGCTCAGCCCCTGGTGGCGCAGGTAGCTCTGGACATCCACGGAGAACGTGAACGTGTAGTCGTGGATGTCCTGCAGGCGCAAGCGGCAACCTCCTGCATCGCCTCGTCGCTGGTGTGGGGATGTACCCGATCATGCGCGCCACGCTAGGCCCTTGACGGCGGCTTGCCGCCGTAGTAGTGGCCGCCTCCAGTTGGGGTCGGCCACTGATCGCCTGGCGGCCGACCTCGTTGAAGGCGATCGCGTGAGTCGGCTGGCGCGCGGCGGTCGCCAGCGACCACGAGGTGCAGCCGATCGGGTGGGAGATCGCCAGAGTGCATGCCGCCCATAGACCCGCCCACGCCGGCGAGCAACTTGTCGATGCCGAGGTGGTCGAGCAGCAGCAACTGCGCCTCGACCATGTCGGCGATGGTGATGATGGGGAAGCGCGTACCGTACGGCTTACCGGTCGCGGGGTCGGTCGAGGACGGTCCTGTCGAGCCGCTGCAGCCACCGATGACGTTGGCGCTGATCACGAAGTAGCGGTCGGTGTCCAGCGCCTTACCCGGCCCGATGACGATGTCCCACCAGCCGGCCCGCTTGTCGTTGGCGCTGTGGCGCCCCGCGGCGTGGGCGTCCCCGGACAACGCGTGGAACACCATGATGGCGTTGTCCCGCGCCCTGCTCAGCGTGCCGTACGTCTCGTAGGCGACGGTGATCGGCCAGAGCTCGCCGCCACCCTCGAGCTTGAGGGCCCGGCCCGGCTCGTCGAACGTGACGTGCTTCGTGCGTACGATGCCGGCCGAGCCGACGTCGTCGCCGAGGCCGGTCGGCACGTCGCCGATCTCGAGCCTTCTGCGTGCGCTTCGCGTCGGGCGCCATCCCCGCGCCTCAGGTCCCGCCCATCGCCTGGTCGATGTCGGCGAAGATGTCGTCCACGGTCTCGAGGCCGATCGAGAGGCGCACGAAGTCGTCGGTCACGCCGGCGGCGACCTGCTCGTCCGGCGTGAGCTGTGAGTGCGTGGTGGTCGCGGGGTGGATGCAGAGCGACTTGGCGTCGCCGATGTTGGCCAGATGCGAGAGCAGCCTGGTGCCCTCGACGAACCTGCGTCCGGCTTCACGCCCGCCCTTGATGCCGAAGCCGATCATCGCCCCGTAGAGCAGGCGGTGATGGTACTCGCGGCGGTCTCGTAGCAGGGGCCGAGCGCAGGCCGGGTAGGTCACCCAGCCGACCTTGTCGTGCGCGTCGAGGAACTCGGCCACGGCCTGGGCGTTGCTGCTGTGACGCTCCATGCGCAGGGGCAGCGTCTCGATGCCCTGGGTGATGAGGAAGGCGTTGAACGGCGAGATCGCCGCGCCGATGTCGCGCAGCAGCGTGACGCGCAGCTTGAGCGCGTAGGCGAGAGGACCGAAGGTCTCGACGTAGAACTTCAGCCCGTGGTAGCTGGCGTCGGGCTCGACGAGGCCCGGGAAGCGGCCGCTCGCCGCCCAGTCGAAGCGGCCGCCGTCGACGACCACGCCGCCCATCGAGGTGCCGTGACCGCCGAGGAACTTGGTGAGGGAGTGGACGACGACGTCGGCGCCGTGGTCCAGAGGCCGCAGGAGGTAGGGAGTCGGCATCGTGTTGTCGACGATCAGCGGGACGCCGGCTTCGTGGGCGATACCGGCGAGGCCTTCGAGGTCGGCGGTGTCGAGACGCGGGTTGCCGACGCTCTCGACGTAGAGGAGCTTGGTGCCGGGCGTGATGGCACGGCGGAAGTTCTCGGGGTCGTCGGGCTCCTCGAAGCGTTCGACGCCCAGGCCGAGCGGCAGCGTGTGCGCGAACAGCGTGTGCGTGCCGCCGTAGAGGGTACGAGCATGACGTGGTCGCCGGCACCGGCGATGTTGAGGATGCTGAAGGTGATCGCCGCGGGGCCGGAGCTGAAGGCCAGACCGCCTACGCCGCCCTCGAGCGCGGCCACCCGCTTCTCGAACACGTCGGTGGTCGGGTTCATCATGCGCGTGTAGATGTTGCCGGACTCTTTGAGGCGGAAGAGCGTCGGCGGCGTGGTCGGCACTGCGAACATGTACGCGGTCGTCTGGTGGGCATCGGCGCGGCGCGCGCGTTGGTGGTGGGATCCTGGCCGCCGTGGAGGGCGAAGGTACTCGAAGACCCTGCGCCCTAGG
>CAVOMB010000110.1:0-19138 GCA_963696935.1 uncultured Thermoleophilia bacterium
CTCCGGCGACCGGCCTCGAGCCGCAGGCCCCGGCCGCGGGCCGCAGGTCGAGACGCCGGGACGCCGCGCCGCCGCCGGTCATCGCCCGGTCGCGCTCCAGGGTAGCCGCGCCAGGGCCCTCCGGATCCGGATAGCCATTGGCTATACATGGTGTCCGAATTCGGCCCTCCGCGACGGGCCATGTAGAGCCAATGGATATACGCCGACAGAGGGCCCGGCATGCACCCCCGCGCCCCCCCTGCACCCCCGCACCCTCCGCTGCACCCCGCACCCTCCCCTGCACCCCGCACCCTCCCCTGCACCCCGCACTGTCCTCTGGAGTGGTCGATACGCGGGCAACGCGCGGACGGGCGCAGGCACGCGGACGGCCGTGACCAGGCCTCGGTGCCTCGTGTGCCTGGTCACGGCCGTCCGTCCCACTCGCACACTCACGCGCCGGCGCGGCGCGTCAGTCACTTGGCGCGGCCGAAGAGCCTGCGGCGCACGGCCGCCATCTTGAGCCACTGGATGCCCTCCGTCGGGTTGAGCTCCTTCGGGCACGCCTCGATGCAGTTGGTGATGGTGTGGCAGCGGTAGGCGCCGCGCTCGTTGTCCCACTTGGGCAGGCGTTCCTTCTTCGCCTCATCGCGGGAGTCGACCTCGAACCGGTACGCCTTGAGCAGCGCCGCCGGGCCCAGGTAGTTGTCCTCCGACCACACCGACGGGCAGCTGCTGTAACAAGCGCCGCAGAGGATGCAGTCGATGGGCATGTTGAGCTTGTGGCGGTCGGCCGGCGACTGCAGGATCTCCTTCGCCGGCTCCTGGCTGTGGCGGATGAGCCACGGCTCGATGTACGCGTACTTGGCGAAGAAGTCGTCCATGTCGCACACCAGGTCCTTGACCAGCGGCATGTGCGGCAGCGGCTCGATGTGCACCTCGTCGGTGTGCAGGTGCAGTACGTTGGTCTGGCAGGCCAGGCGGTACCGGCCGTTGATGTACATGGCGCAGGACCCGCAGATGGACGCGCGGCAGCAGTACCGGAACGCGAGCGAGCCGTCCAGTTGCTCCTGGATGTAGAAGAGACCCTCGAGCACCGTGAGGCTGGTCTCGTAGGGGATCTCGAACGCCTGGACCCGCGAGGAGCCCTTCTCGTCGCGGGCCGGGTCGTAGCGCTTGATGTGGAAAGTGACGGTCCCCATCAGTACTTCCGCTCCTGTGGCTCGAAGGGACCGAGGGTGACGGGCCTGTACTCGAGCCGCGGGCCCTCGGGGGTGTGGTAGGCGAGGGTGTGTACGAGCCACTTCTCGTCGTCCCGTTCCGGATGGTCGGTGCGCGAGTGCGAGCCGCGCGACTCGGTGCGCGCGAGCGCGCCCTCGGCGACGCAGAGGCTGAGGTCGACCATGCCCTCGAGCTCGAGCGTGCGCATGAGGTCGAGGTTGAACACGCCGCCGGCGTTGCGCAGGCCGATCTGGCTACAGCGCTCCTTGAGGCGGCGCAGGATCTCGAGCCCGGTGCGCATGACCGAGTCCTCGCGGAACACGCCGAAGTAGTCGCGCGTGGTGGCGATCATCTCGGCGCGGATGGCGTAGGGATCGGCGCCGGCCTTGCCGCGCGAGACGAGCTCGCCGACGCGCGCCTCCATGGCTGTGACGGCTCCGGCGCCGGCGGCCGCAGCATCGTCGGCCGGCGCCCCACCCTCGAGGTCGGCCACGACGGCCATGCCGGCGCGGCGCCCGAAGACGATGGTCTCGAGCAGCGAGTTGCCGCCGAGCCGGTTGGCGCCGTGGACGCTGACGCAGGCGCACTCGCCGGCAGCGTAGAACCCCGGCAGCCGGGTGCGCCCGTCCACGTCCGTATCGATGCCGCCCATGGTGTAGTGCTGCACCGGCTTGATGGGGATGGGCTCCTCGATGGGGTCCACACCCTGGAAGTGGATGGCGATGTCGCGGATGCCGGGCAGACGCTCGAGGATCCGCTCGGCGCCGAGGTGCCGCAGGTCGAGGTTCACGTAGTCGCCGCCGCCGATGCCGCGGCCCTCGTTGATCTCGGTGGTGATGGAGCGGGCGGTGATGTCGCGCGGGGCCAGCTCCATGGCCTTGGGCGCGTACTTGGCCATGAAGCGCTCGCCCTCGCCGTTGACGAGGTAGCCGCCCTCGCCACGGCACGCCTCGCTCATGAGGATGTGCGTGGTGAGCAGGCCCGTGGGGTGGAACTGGATGAACTCCATGTCCTCGGCGGGCACGCCGGCCTGGTAGGCCATGGCCGCGCCTGCGCCGGTGCTGATGATGGCGTTGGTGGAGTTGCCGTAGATGCGGCCGGCGCCGCCCGTGGCCATGACCACGGCGTCGGCCGTGAACGCGTGGAAGCCGCCCTTGATCATGTCGTAGGCGACGACCCCGCGGCAGCGTCCGTCGTCGACGATCAGGGAGGTGACGAAGACCTCGATGTACATCTTGACCCCGCGCTCGTAGGCGCGCTCGACCAGCGTGTGCAGCAGGTAGTGGCCGGTCTTGTCGGCGCCGTAGCAGGTGCGCGGGTAGCCGGCGCCGCCGAACGGCCGCTGGGCGATGCGCCCGTCGTCGAAGCGGCTGAACGGGCAGCCCCAGTGGTCCATCTCGAAGATGACGCCGGGGGCGTCCTTGGTCATCTGGATGGCGGTGTCCTGGTCGGCCAGGTAGTCCGAGCCCTTGACGGTGTCGAAGGCGTGCTTCTCGGGGGTGTCGTCGTGGGCGTCCGGGTGGTTGGCCAGCGCCGCGTTGATACCGCCCTGTGCGGCGCCGGAGTGGCTGCGGCCGGGGTGGACCTGGCTGAGAATCGCCACGTCCAGGCCGGCCGCCTTGGCTTCGACGGCGGCGCGGAGCCCCGCGAGCCCGCCGCCGACCACGATGAGCTGATGGTGTGGCATGCGCTCCTCCTCAGCTCACCCAGACCCAGAGGGCCCAGATGCCGTAGACGACTGCGACGACGCCGACGATCCAGAGGAACGCGGCCAGCCCGTGGCGTGCGCCGGCCCCTTCGAACCAGTAGTCGAGCACGACCATGCGCACGCCGTTGAGGGCGTGGTAGACGACGGCGAGCAGCAGCAGGATGTCGTTGACGAGCACGGCGGTGATGGCCAGCCGCTCGTTGATGTTGTCGTAGCTGAGCTGCCCGATGGCCACGTAGTGCGTCAGCACCAGGTGGACCATGATGGTGACCAGGATGATGACGGCAGTGACCCGCTGGCCAAGCCAGGGCCACATACCGCCGCGGCTGCGATCGAGTGTCTCGGTCCTCACGTTCCCCTCCCTAGAAGATGAAGGGGATGGCCTTGTAGGCGAACCCCCACACCGCCGCAGCGGCGATCAGCATGCAGACCCAGAAGACGGCCTTGTGACGCGTGATGCCGACGCCGAGATCCATGAGCAGGATGCGCACGCCGTTGAGCGCGTGGTACAACACCGCGGCCACGAGGACCGAGTCGAGGAACACCAGGAACGGCTTGTCGAAGGTCGAGAAGAAGCTGTTCAGCGTGGACGCCCCCGAGACCCGCCCCTGCGAGATGACCCAGATGTGCACGAACAGGTAGGCGGCGAGGACGAGGCCGCTGATCCGGAAGAGGATCCAGGCCCACATGCCGACGCCCTTCCACAGCCCTGCGCCGACGTTGGCCGTCTCGCGCTCTTGTGCGCTCACCTCGAGCACCCCCTCGCAGATCGAGCAACGCCCCGGCGGGGCGTGCATGGCTCCCATGGATCGATGAATCGTAGACCGACCACTACGGGCGGGGCAATCACGCCGCGCAGCCCCGATGTCAAGAGCGCCTGCCGGCGCTGGACACACTGTCGCGGCGGACGGTGCCGGCCCGCATATCGCATGGTGGGATGGCCATACCATAGTGCACCCGAGACCGCGGAGGCAAGACTGCGCGCCGCGTCCTCGGAAGCTTGCGCGGCCGCGAGCGACCGGTCAGCGGCGGCGTTTGCGGCCGCCGCGCGGGGCGTGCTTCTGCGGCCCCGTGAGGCTGGAGCCGCGAGGCGTGACGCCGGCCCCCACGGCCGCCGTGATGCGCGCCGCGCGCAGGCGCTCGAAGACGGCCAACACGAGGTCGGCGGCCGTCTTGGCCACCAGCAGCACCATGAGGCCCGCCAGGGCCGAGTGGAACAGCCAGTACACGGCGAGGCCGCCGGCGAGCATGCCGAACTGCAGCACGAAGAGGCGGCGGAGCGGCTCCGACACCACCGCCTCGGGCGGGATCACCTGCGCCTCGCCGCCGCGCACGAAGTCCCACCAGTACATGAAAGCGCGCGCGACGACCAGCCCGCCGACGACGGCCCAGAACTGCCAGGTGGCGAACGGCGCGCCGGGCTCCATCGGAGCCTTGCCGCCCGGCTTGAGCAGCATGCCGCTGAAGACCATGTACGCGATGAGCGCCTGCGCGCCGACGACGATGAGGTAGGTCTTGACGAACTCCTTGACCAGGACCTGGTCGCGCGTGTCGGTGGCCGAGCCGGCGGCGAACGAGGCGCGGGCGCGGAGCCAGGCGAAGAGGCCGTCGGCCAGGCCGTCGATGACGCAGGCGACCACGACGGCCAGCACCGACCACCCGCCCGCCCACGCGGCCCAGATCACGGCCGCGTCGGCCAGCAGGACCAAGGTCAGGCTGGGCACGGCGCGGCCGACGGCCGCCGCGCTCCGTACCTGCAGCGGCGCCTCTTCCGGGTTCGTCCTGTCGCTCATCGGCCTCCCTTCACGCAGCCGCGCCGGGGTCACCGGCGCGCTCCCCGGGTAGGGTATGGTGCGGCGGGCAGTGGAGCAAGGCGGCCGCCAACGTGATCGACGGCGCGTTCGGCGGCGACGAGAGCGGCAGCTTCGACGTGGTGTGCGAGCGGGTGCCGGCCGGGATCCAGGTCACGGTGCATGACGAGGGCCTGCCGTGGGACCCCTCCCTCGCCCTCGAGTACGACTCGGATGCCTCGCTCGCCAGCCAGAGCGGCGCGGGGCTCGGCAGCTTCCTCATCCAGCGGTTCGCCGACGCAGTCGAGTTCCACAACCTCGGCAGCTGCGGCAAGGAGACGGTGATCGTCAAGTACCTGCCGGCCGACACCGTCGCCACGGTGCCGCCCGCAGAAGAAGAAGCCATGGCCGAGGGGGAGGTCGTGCACCCCGCGGAGCGGTGGAGCTCGGGATCGGCCCGCTGCAGCGGGCGCAGGCCATCGAGGTATGCCGCTGCATCTACGACGCCTACCGGTACACGTACGTCAACGAGCACCTGTACTACCCCGACCGGGTCGTCGCACTCAACGAGAGCGGCGACACGGCGCGCGGAAACCCCGACCTCTGCCGCGCCTTCGCGCAGGCGACCCTGCAGGGGCGGACGGGCGCCGGACGCGGGACGGGCCGGGGAGGCTCTCCTCCCCGGCCCGTCGGGTGACTCAGCTGAGGGGCGCTGCCGAGCCGCTCACTTCTTGCGGCCGCTCCTGCCCCGGGCGGCGGTGGTCTTCTTGGCCGCGCCCCTGGCCTCGGGCGGCGCGGCCTTGGGCTTGGTCGTCTTGGCGACCGGCGCGGGCTTGCTCGCGGCCGGCTTCTTGGCGGCCTGCTTCTTTGCCGGCGGCTTCTTCGACGGCGGCTTCCTGGCCGCTGCTTTCGCCGGCCGGCCGTTCGGGCCTGCCGCGGTCATGCGGTCGCCGGCCTTGCGGCGCGCCTTCTCGAGCAGCTCGCCGGCCTCCTCGATGAGGTCGCCGGCCTCGACGAGCTGGGCCGCGCGCGCGTCCAGCCGCAGGCCCATGGCCGCCTCCCAGACCTGCTCGACACGCTCGACCGGGATGAACGTCATGCCCTTGCGCAGCTCCTCGGGCACGTCCTCGAGGTCCGCCTCGTTGCGACTCGGCAGGATCACCGTGGTGATGCCCGCGCGCTGCGCGGCGAGGGTCTTCTCCTTGAGGCCGCCGATGGGCAGCACCTGACCGGTCAGCGTGACCTCGCCGGTCATGGCGACGTCGTTGCTGACCGGCGTGCCCGTGACCAGCGAGCAGATGGCCGTGGCCATCGTCACGCCGGCGCTGGGGCCGTCCTTGGGGATGGCTCCGGCGGGCACGTGGATGTGGATGTCGTGCTTCTGGAAGTAGTCGTCGTCGAGCCCGAGCTCGCGGCGAGTGCGTGCGCACGTAGCTCATCGCCGCCTGCGCCGACTCCTTCATCACGTCGCCGAGCTGGCCGGTGACGGTGAGCTGACCGGTGCCGGGCATCGCCGTCGCCTCGATGAAGAGGATGTCGCCGCCGACCGGCGTCCAGGCGAGGCCGGTGGCCACGCCCGGGTCGCTGGTGCGCCGCTTGACGTCGCTGTAGGCGCGCGGCCGGCCGAGCAGGTCGTGCACGCGTTTGATGTTGACGGTGAAACGTTTGCGGCCGCCGTTGCTCGCCTCCGCCACCTCGCGGGCGAGCTTGCGGCAGACGGTGCCGATCTCGCGCTCGACGTTGCGTACTCCGGCCTCGCGCGTGTAGCTCGTGATGATCTCGACGATCGCCTCGTCCTTGAACGTGACCTGCCCCGGCTTGAGGCCGTTGGCCTCGGCCTGGCGCGGCACCAGGTACCTCTTGGCGATGTGGAGCTTCTCCTCGATGGTGTAGCCGGCGAGATTGATGATCTCCATGCGGTCGCGCAGCGGCCCGGGGATCGGCTCCAGCTGGTTGGCCGTAGTGATGAAGAGGACCCTGCTGAGGTCGAACGGCAGGTCCATGTAGTGGTCGCGGAAGCTGATGTTCTGCTCCGGGTCCAGCACCTCGAGCATGGCGCTCGAGGGGTCGCCGCGCCAGTCGGCGCCCATCTTGTCGATCTCGTCGATCATGAACAGCGGGTTGTTGGTACCGGCGTCCCGCATGGCGCGGACGATGATGCCGGGCATCGCCCCGACGTAGGTACGGCGATGCCCGCGGACCTCGGCCTCGTCGCGCACGCCGCCGACGCTGATGCGCTCGAACTTGCGGCCCATCGCCTCGGCGATGCTGTGGCCGAGGCTGGTCTTGCCCACGCCGGGCGGGCCGACGAAGCACAGGATCGGCCCGTGCAGGTCGTCCTTGAGCTTACGCACGGCGAGAAACTCAAGGATGCGGTCCTTGACCTTCTCGAGGTCGTAGTGGTCGCGGTCGAGGATCTCGCGAGCGTGCGCCACGTCGAGGTTGTCGTCGCTGTGCACGTTCCACGGCAGGGTGATGATCCAGTCCAGATACGTGCGGATGACCGGGTACTCGGCGCTCTGCGGCGAGATGCTCTTGAGGCGGTCGAGCTCCCGGCGGGCGGCCTTGTCGGCCTCCTCCGGGAGCGCCAGCTCCTCGATCTTCTGGCGGATCTCGTTGACCTCCGCCTCTTGCTCGTCGGTCTCGCCCAGCTCCTGCTGGATCGCGCGCAGCTGCTGGCGCAGGAAGTACTCGCGCTGACTCTTGTCGATCTCGCCGCGCACGTCGCTCTGGATCTTGGAGCCTAGCTCCAGGACGTCGAGCTCGCGCGTGAGGATACCGATGAGCTTGCGCATGCGCTGCTCGACGTCGTCCTCCTCGAGCAGCGCCTGCTTGTCCTCCGCCTTGATGCGCATGGTGCTGGCGATGAGGAAGGTGAGCGGCCCCGACTCCTCGACGTTGGTCGCGGCCATCTCGAGCTCTTCGGGCAGGTACGGCACGAGCGCCACGATCTTGCTGAACACGCTGAGCAGGCTCGCGCGCAGAGCATCCGACTCGCGCGACTCCGTGCTGACGTCCTCGATCTTCTCGGTGCGCGCGACCAGGTACGGCTCCTCGCTCACGTACTCCTTGACGCGCACCCGCTGCAGGCCCTGCACCAGGATGCGCATGGTGCCGTCCGGCAGCTTGATCATCTTGTGCGCGAGCCCGACGGTACCGACCGGGTACAGCAGGTCCGGCCCCGGGGTCTCGATCTCGGCGTCCTTGCTCGTGACCATCGCCAGCAGGCGGTCGCCGGCGAGCACGTCGTCGATGAGCTTGATGCTGCGCTCCTGCCCGATGGTCAGCGGGATCATCGTGTCGGGGAACACCACCGTGTCGCGCAGCGGGAGCACCGGCAGGACGGCCGGGATCTCCTGAGCGACGGCCTCCTCGACCTGCATCTCCTGCGGATCGCTCATTCCTCACCTCCTCCGGTCTGGATGTCTATCTTGCGGGCGCCCTGGTCTTGCGGCGTCAGTGTGAGCCGGACCTCGAGCACGCCGGCCTCGTAGGTGGCGGTGGTGACCTCCGGGTCCACGTCCACCATGAGCCGCACGCGGCGCTCGAAGTGTCCGTAGTCCATCTCCACCTGCTGGTAGACACGGCCCTCCCTGGTCTGGAACGAGCGCTCGCCGCGCACGACCAGCTCGCGGCGGTCGACGAGCAACTCGATGTCGTCCATCACCACGCCGGCAAGGTCGAAGCGCACCACGATCTCTCGCGTGTCCTCCTCGAAGTAGGCGTCGGCGGCGGGGCGGAACCCTCTGCCGCTGTACTGCCTCGTGGCGATCACGCACGAGTCGTTGAAGGCGCGCAGGACCTCGTTGTGAAGCTTCTCAACATCCACGGGGTGACTCCTCTGCGCAGGGGCCCCGGCCGGACGGCTTCGCCGCGGCGCCGGGGCACTGACTTCCGGGAACTCGTGAAGCACCTACCCGGTTCGTCTTCGAGCCTAACGATGCGCGCCGTAGGCGCGCAAGCCGGGGCGGGTGGACGGCCCGGGCAGACCGGCGCGCGGCGACGACGGCGCAGGCTGACGAAGCCCGCATCAGGCAGCGTGCAGCGGCTTGATCCTGTCGACGTCACCCTTGATCGCCTGCGCCGCGTCCCAGAGGTCGACGGCGCGCTGAGCGTTCAGCCAGAACTCCGGCGTGTTGCCGAAGAGTCGCGACAGCCGCAGCGCCATCTCGGGGCTGAGGGCGCGCCGCTCGCGCAGCAGCTCGTTCACGGTCTGACGGGAGACGCCCAGCGACTCGGCCAGCCGCGCCACCGTGAGCCCGTAGTCGGGCACGAAGTCCTCGCGCAGCATCTTGCCGGGATGGGTCGGCCGGCTCATCGCGCCTGTGTTCTCAATGCTCATCGTGTGCCTCGCCTTCAGTGATAGTCGGTGACCTCGACGTCGTAGGCATCGCCGTCCCTGAAGCGGAAGCAGATGTGCCACTGGTCGTTACCCGAGATCGCATGCTGGCCGCTGCGCTCCCGTTGGAGCGCGTGCAGCCGGTTCCCCGGCGGGACCTTGAGGTCGTCGCGCCGACTCGCCAAGTCGACGTACTCGAGCTTGCGAGCAGCCCGCCGCGCAACGTCCGGCGGGAAGTGCTTCGCCTTGCCGGTGAGGTAGAGCTCCTGCGTGCGCTTGTCCGCGAACGCCTTGATCACACGGCACAGTGTAACGCGTCACGTGACACTGCTCAAGAACGCGGCGATCCGGGCGGCCCTCCGCTCGCGCCCGTGCATCCGTCGGTGCGGGGGCATAGGATTATCGCGTGCAGCTGGCCTTCACCACCGTCGATGAGTTCCACAGCCTGCTCGAGCAGGCCGGCGAAGCCCTCGACTACCGCGAGGTGTGGCCGCGCCTCTTCCCCGTCGCCAACTGTCCTCCCGAGCTCATGCGCAAGCTGGTCGCGGACATCGTGGAGGGCGACGAGCGGTTCGTCTGGGAGAGCGACGCGCACGTGGGTCTCGCGTCGTGGCGCGCGCACCGGCGCGACCTCGCCGACGTCGCCTTCACGGTGGTCGACATCGAGACCACCGGCGCCACGCCCGGCTTCTGCAAGATCACCGAGATCGGCGCTGTGCGCATCGAGGGCGGACGGGAGGTCGGCACCTTCTCCGCCCTCGTGAACCCGGGCATGCCCATCCCGTCCTTCATCACCGGCATCACCGGCATCGACGACGAGACGGTCGCCGGCTCGCCGCCCATCGACGTCGTGCTGCCCAAGTTCGTCGGCTTCGCGGCGCGCTCGGTGCTGGTGGCGCACAACGCGCCGTTCGACCTCGGCTTTCTCGACTACGAGCTGGGCAAACAGCGCGGGCAGACGTTCCCGCGGCCCGCGCTCGACACCCTGCGCATGGCGCGCAAGCTCTGCCCGCAGCAGAAGTGCTCGCTGAGCGCCCTCGCCTACCGCTTCGACACCCGGGTCAAGCCCGTGCACCGCGCGCTCCACGACGCGCAGGCCACGGGCGAGCTGCTCCTCATGTTCCTCAGTCGGCTGGAGGAGCAGGGCATGCACACGCTGGAGGAGGTGGCGCGCTTCTGCGAGCCCGCCACCCGGCGCAACTACCACAAGATCTCACTCACGGAGAAGCTGCCGACCACCCCGGGCGTCTACGTCATGCGAGACGCCAAGGGGGCGCCGCTGTACATCGGCAAGGCCGACAACCTGCGGCGACGCACGCGCGACCACTTCCTGCAGCGCCAGGCGTTCCACGCGCGCCAGGCGCTGGAGCTGCTCGAGCGCATCGACGTCACCGAGACCGGCTCGGAGTTCGGCGCCCTGCTGCTCGAGAGTCGCCTCATCGGCAAGCACCGCCCGCCCTACAACTCGCAGGGCACCCGGGCCGGCAGCTACCACTACGTCAAGCTCAGCGCCGAGGAGTACCCGCGCCTGTACGCCACGCCCAACCTGCGCGACGACGGCTCGTACTACGCCGGGCCGTTCCGCAAGGCCACCCTGGCCCGGCGCTTCGTGGAGTGCGTCAACGGCGCCTACCCGCTGCGCACCTGCGCGCACCTGCCAAGGGGCGAGCGCCCGCACTCCTGCCAGCGCGCCGGCACCGGCCAGTGCCTCTCGCCCTGCACGCGACCCCTCAACGGCGAGTACACCGAGGTCGTCGAGCAGGTGCGGCGCGTGCTCCAGGGCGAGGGCGCGGAACTCGACCGGCGGCTGGTCGCGCGCCAGCAGGCGCTGGTCAAGCAGCTGGCGTTCGAGCAGGCCGGCCGGCTACAGACCCAGCGTGAGACGGTCGAGCGTGTGCTGCGCACGGTCCGGCGCCTCAGCGCCGCCGCACGCGACGATGTGGTGCTCGTCTACCCGGCGCACCGCCGTGGCTGGGTCGCGCTCTGGGGCGTGCGCGCCGGCCGCATCCTCGTGGAGCGCGAGGTGGGCCGGGGCGTGTTCGGCGAGCAGGCCGCGCTGGCCTTCGTCGCCGAGCTCGGCACGGCCGAGCCCTCCGGCCTGCCGCTCCCGGCGGCAGCCGTCGACGAGGTGCTGCTCGTGCACTCGTGGGTCGACGCGCACCGGGCGGCGCCCGGGGTGGTCGAGATGGGGGGGTTCGTAGCGGGCGGCGAAGACGCGGCGTCCGCCGCCGCCCGCCTGCTCGCCGCCGTCCGGCTCGCCGCCGTGGCCGAGCCGGAGGCGCCGCCCGGCGCCGTGCCGTCAGCCGACGACGGATCTCCGCGACTGACTCCGGTCTGACAAGAGCGGCGGTAGCACCCCGACCCCGACCCACGCACCGGAGGCAGGTGCCTCTTCGGGGGTGTGAGCCTTGGATGGTGCCATCCGTGGTGCCATCCGTGGCACCATCGAAGGCACCGACCCCCAAACACACATACCCCGTCCGCGAGCGAGCGACAAGGACCAGCGGCGCGACGGACGCGAGTCGTCAGCCGGGCTGGACCCCGCCGGCGACCGACACCGCCGCAGTCTCCGCTCGACCTCCACGAACCGCCGGTTGCCGCTGCTGCGCGTGTACAGCGTCCCCACCCGGTCGTAGTCGCTGAAGTGCGTGGCCAGCACGCGCGTGATGGTCAGGGCCGTAGGGGTGGCTGTACACCATGTGCTTGAGCACCTGGCGCATGGCGTACACGGCGAAGGCGTCGATCACCGGCGCGATGACCGACTGCGCCGCCAGCGCGATGAGCGCCGCCGACCCTGCGAGCACGGCGCTCACCGCCGTGATGACGGCGATGGGGATCTCGACCGCCGGCCCCCGGCGCAGCAGCCTGTAGAGCTGCAGCGACTCGTCCCCGACAGACCCGCGCGCGCTCACTTCTCGTCTCCCTGGCTGCTCGTCGTCCGGCGCGCGACGCCCGCGCCCGCGCCACTCGGTGGACTGTATCGGCGGGGGGCGCCGGAGGACTGAACGTCGAAGGGGGCGGGCGCCTGACGGCGCCCGCCCCCTTCGGGTCTTCATCGTCGCGGCCTCGCTACGCCGGCCGCGGCCTGTCTCCGCTCGCTCTGAGGTCAGACCTCCTCGGCGTGCCCGCGACGACGCATGAACACCCACACGATGATCAGCACCACGACGACCACGGCGACGCCGATACCGACGTACATCCCGGTGTTGCTGCTGCTCGCCTGCGCGGTGTCGGCAGTCTTGGGGACGATGGTGGTGAAGTTGGCCCAGCCACCGTTGCCGAACGGCGGCAGGATGGTGTTGCCGTCCGGGCTCGGGATCTGGATGTAGCCCTCCCACTTGGCGGTGTTGTAGGCCTCGAAGTCGGGTGAGTAGTCCGTGACCATGTACGGCGACTTCTCGTACAGGATCTGCTGCATGCGGTCGACCATGACCTTGCGCTTCTGCGGGTCGAGCTCCTCGCTCTGCTGCTCATAGAGCTTGTCGTACTCGGGGTCGCTGAAGCAGGTCTCGTTCCAGTTCTCGATCTGACCCGTGGTGAGGTAGCTCAGCATCGAGCCGGGGTCGTAGTCCAGGTACCAGCCCCAGAGGAACATGTCGAAGTCCGGGGTGAAGACGTCCTTCTCGTAGTTGAGCTCGCGGTCGCCGAGCGTGGCTTCGTCCATCACCTCGAGCGTGGTGTCGATGCCCACGTCGTTCATCCAGCCGACCACCAGCTTGCCGGTCATCTGGCTCTGGGACGACTCGTCACGGGCGATGAGCGTCAGCTTGATGTTCTTGCCGCCGTTCTTGGGGTCGTTGAGGATACCGTCGTCATCGGTGTCCTTGTAGCCGGCGACGGCGAGCAGCGACTTGGCCTTCTCAGGGTCGTACTTGTAGAGCTGGTCGGCCGGCGGCTGCCAGTGCCAGTCAGGGTCCTTGTAGTAGCCGGGCGGGATGATGGTGGTGCCCGGCGTGGTGGTGCCGCCCCAGACCAGCGAGACGATCTTGTCGCGGTCGATGGCCCAGTTGAGAGCCTGGCGGAACTTCCAGTCGCGCAGCACCGGATTGCCCTTGCTCGGACCGCTGTAGCAGTTGAAGCCGATGTCGTTGAAGCCGTCGATCTTGACGGCGCGAGCTTCCATGCCCGGCTCGTTGGCAAGCTGCTTCATCTGCGTGACGGAGAGGTCCACTGCGGCGTCGATGCTGCCGGCGCGCAGGTCCTGGAGCAGGGTGTCGTTGTTGGTGTAGGCGAGGAAGTAGATGTCGGTGAGCGTGGGCTTGGGGCCCCACCACGTCGGGTTGGCCACCAGGTGCACGACCGAGGTCTTCTTCCACTCCACAGCCGTGAAGGGGCCGGAGCCGACGTATGGCGGGTTGTTGGTGTACTTGCCGCTCGCCGCCTCCTTGGGCGGGACCTTTGACCAGATGTGCTCCGGCAGGATCGGCACCCAACTGCGGATCATGTCCGGCTTGGGCTTGGTGCAGATCATCTTGACGGTGTAGTCGTCGACCGCCACGGCCTCCTTGATGAGGCGCGTGTAGGCGGTCAGCGTCTCCATGTTGTTCTTGATGATGTAGTTGTAGGTGAAGGCGACGTCCTTGGCGGTGAGCGGCACGCCGTCCGACCACTTGGCGGTCTTGCGGATGGTGAACGTCCACTCGAGATCGTCGTCGCTCACGGTCCAGTCGGTGGCGAGGCCCGTGGAGTTCTCGCCCTTCATCGGCGAGAGCGTGGACGGGTCGTAGCCGACCAGCGAGTCGTAGGTGAGGTACCACACCGAGAACGACGGCGCTGTGTAGCCCACGAACGGGCTGAGGTTGTCCGGCTCGCGCGTCCACCCGACGCGGTAGGTGATCTTGCCGGAGTCGGCCGCCGCGCTCGCGGCGGACGATGCCGCGGGCGACGACGAACTCGACGCGCCGGCCGACATGGCCCACGCAAGTCCGAAGACGCAGAATATCGCGGCGAGTAGCGGGACGAGGACAGGACGAAGACGCAAATGCTGGTTCACGATCCCCCCTTTGAGACCATCGATGACCAGCGCGCCGTGCGGCGCTCCCCCGCGGCGCGGCGACGCTGTGCCAATGGTCGCACATCAGCCGCGCGCGTCCAACCCGGCGGCGGGCGCCGCTTCGTCCGGAGATGCCTCCCCGTTCACTCCTCCTCGGCCGACGGCCGGCGGCGGCGCACGGCCCCCGGGTGCCCGGCCGCGCTCCGGCGGGTAAGGTGACGCGTATGCAGGTCACCATCGCCAGAAGCCGGTTCGACGCCGTGGTCTTCGACCTGGACGGCGTCGTCACCCAGACCTCCGCGGTGCACGCCGCCGCCTGGAAGCGCCTCTTCGACGCGTTCCTCGCGGGGCGCGCCTCACGGGGAGGCGCCCCGACCGCCGAGGCCGCCACGGCCGCCGGAGCCGGCGACGCCACCGACCCCCTCCGCCCCTTCGACGGCGACGCCGACTACGCCCGCTACGTGGACGGCAAGCCGCGCTACGACGGCGTGCGCGACTTCCTCGCCTCGCGCGGCGTCGACCTGCCGATGGGCGACCCCTCCGACCCGCCGGACGCGGAGACGGTCTGCGGGCTCGGCAACCGCAAGAACGACCTCTTCAACGCCGAGGTGCGCGAGCACGGCGTCAAGACGTATCCCTCGACCGTCGAGTTGATCCACCACCTGCGCGGCGCGGGCATCAAGGTGGGCCTGATGTCGTCGAGTAAGAACACCGCCATGGTGCTGGACGTCACCGGCATCACGGACCTGTTCGAGGTGCGCGTGGACGGCGTGGTGGCGGCCGAGGTGGGGCTGCCCGGCAAGCCGGACCCGGCGATGTACCTGGAGACGGCGCGCCGCCTGGGAGTGGACGCGGCGCGCTCCGTGGTGGTCGAGGACGCCCTCGCCGGCGTCGAGGCCGGCCGCCGCGGCGGGTTCGGCCTCGTGATCGGCGTCGACCGCCTCGGCCAGGCGGCCGCGCTCGCCGACGCCGGCGCCGACGTGGTCGTGAGCGACCTCGCCGAGGTGAGCGTCACCGCCTGAGCGGCGCCCGCCGCGGCCGCGACTCAGCCCGCGCCCAGCCCGAAGAACCGCTCGAAGAACTCGCCGAGCTTCGCCAGCACGCGCTGCTTCCTCTCTCCGTGCTCCCCGTCAGGCGAGAATCGCGACACCGGCGGCAACACCTTGGTGATCGCGGTACCCGTCGCCTGCACGGCGCCATCGCGGAAGGCGGTATTGATGAACGCACGAGTCGCGTCAGGACGGAGTCCCTCCGCTGCGATGATCGCGTCAAGCTCAGCCTCACGCCTCGCACGCACGAACGCCCGCCACTCCTCGTCGATCTCTCCATCGACCGAGACGGAATCGACGAAGGCTTCGATCAGGTCCTTCTTGTTGCGCAGGCTGGGGCTGGCGTCGACGGCGTGGCTGATCGACGCGCGGATCTCCACGTCGGAGCCGTCGCCGTGGGCGTCGCGCCACTTCTGAACGAGCATCAGGATGTAGTCGACGTTGATCTCGACCTGCTTGATGAGCTCGATCTCAAAGACGATGTCGTCGTTGATCGGCGCCTTGTCGGCATCCGCCTTGCCGCGGAACTCGGCGTAGAGGTCGAGGTACACGCTGCGATAGTCCTGCGCCTGGCGCTCCGAGAGGATCTCGTTGCCGGCGAAGTCATCGAACGAGGTCAGGATGTTCTGCAGGCGCAGGATGGCTCCGAAGAGCGCGATGAACTCCCGCTGCGCCGCCTCCCCCACGACCCGCGTCCCCGGTGGGTACTGATAGAGCAGCAGCCCGACCTTCGCGGCGTACACGGAGTAGTAATCGTCGTACGGCTTGAGCAACACGATCCCGCGGGCATCCTTGTTGCCGAAGATCGCGATCGCATCGTTGGTCTCCTGCTCCAGATCGCGGAACGAGACGATGTTGCCGTATGTCTTCACGGAGTTGAGGATGCGGTTGGTGCGCGAGTACGCCTGCACGAGGCCGTGCGCGCGCAGGTTCTTGTCGACGAACAGCGTGTTGAGGGTGGTCGAGTCGAACCCCGTGAGGAACATGTTCACGACCACGACCAGGTCGATCTCGCGGCTCTTCAGGCGCAGCGAGAGGTCCTTGTAGTAGTTCTGGAACTTGTCGCCCGAGGTGTCGAAGCTCGTGCCGAACATCGCGTTGTACTCCCGGATCGCGTCTTCGAGGAAGTCGCGTGAGGACTGGTCGAGAGCTCCGGTCTCGAAGCCTTCCTCGTCCAGGTAGTCGTCTACCGGCTCGTTTGATGCATACGAGAAGATGATCCCGACCTTGAGCCTGCGATCGGGCAGCAACTCTTTCTGCTGCTCCTTGAACTCGAGGTAGTAGCGCTTCGCGGCCTCTATCGAGGCCGTGGCGAAGAGTGCGTTGAAGCCGCGCACGCGCTTGCCGGACAGCGAGTACTGCTCTGCCCGTCGGGTCTTCTGGTCGAAGTGCTCCAGGGTGTAGCCGACGATCTGACTGATGCGCTCGGGAGCGAGGAGCGCGTTCTCCGTGTCGATCGCCGAGACCTGCTCGTCGGCGACGCCCTCCGGCAGCTTGATCGTGTTGACATAGTCGATACGGAACGGCAGCACGTTCTTGTCCGTGATCGCATCGACGATGGTGTAGGTGTGCAGCTTGTCGCCGAAGGCCTGCTCCGTGGTCCGGAGTTGGGGATTCCCTCCACTGCCCGCATTGACCGAGAAGATCGGCGTGCCCGTGAAGCCGAAGAGGTGGTAGCGCTTGAACGCCCTGGTGATCGCGGTGTGCATCTCACCGAACTGAGACCGGTGGCACTCGTCGAAGATGATGACGATGTGACCGTCATAGATGCTGTGGCCCTTGTTCGCCGCGACGAAGGTCGACAGCTTCTGGACCGTCGTGATGATGATGCTCGCCGAGGGGTCCTCGAGCTGCTTCTTCAGCACCGCCGTCGACGTGTTGGAGTTCGCGGCGCCCTTCTCGAACCGGTCGTACTCGCGCATGGTCTGGTAGTCGAGGTCCTTGCGGTCGACGACGAAGAGCACCTTGTCGATGCCGGGCAGCCTGGTCGCGAGCTGTGCGGTCTTGAAGCTCGTGAGCGTCTTGCCTGACCCGGTCGTGTGCCACACGTAGCCGCCCGCGCTCACCTTGCCGAGCTGCTTGTAGTTCGTGGCGATCGCGATCCGCTGGAGGATCCGCTCGGTGGCGACGATCTGGTACGGCCGCATCACCAGGAGCATCCTGTCGGCGGTGAGCACGCAGTACTTGCACAGGATGTTGAGCAGCGTGTGCCTGGCGAAGAACGTCTTGGCGAACGCGGTGAGATCCTGGATGGGCCGGTTCGTCGCGTCCGCCCACCAGGAGGTGAACTCGAACGAGTTCGAGGTCTTGCGCACCCGCTTCGAACCCGCCCTCTCGCTCACGTGCTGCCGGCGGGTAGTGTTCGAGTAGTACTTGGTGAGCGTGCCGTTGCTGATCACGAAGAGCTGCACGTAGTCGAACAGGCCGGAGCCCGCCCAGAAGCTGTCGCGCTGGTAGCGGTCGATCTGGTTGAACGCCTCGCGGATGTCCACGCCGCGACGCTTGAGCTCGACGTGCACCATCGGCAGGCCGTTCACCAGCACCGTCACGTCGTAGCGGTTCGACCGCGCCGCGCCGCCTTCGCCCTCGGCGATCTCGTACTGGTTGATGACCTGCAGGCGGTTGTTGTGGATGTTCGTCTTGTCGATGAGCGCGACGTTCTTGGTCGAGCCGTCGTCGCGCTTCAGGATCTGGACGTGGTCCTGCTGGATGCGCACCGTCTTCTCGACGGCGCCCTCGTTGGCGCCGGCGATCTTCTCCGGAAGAACCGCTCCCATTCGGCATCGCTGAACGTGATCCCATTGAGCGCCTCGAGCTGCGCGCGCAGGTTCGCGATGAGCTCCGCCTCGCTGGTGAGCGGCAGGTACTCGTAGGCCTGAGACTGGAGGACGCTGATGAACTCCCGCTCCAGAGCGGCCTCAGACTGATACGCCGCCTCCTCGGCGGTCTCCGAAACGTACTCGGCGACGACCGTGCTCTCCGCGCTCACGACGATGGGGTCGTAGCGGACATCGCTGCGCGGGTCGGTCATCACTCCCCCTTCGGTGGGCAGAGCGAGCGCGTCGGAGAACTGCCGAACGACGAGGGCCGCCTCGTTGCGCGCCCGGGCCGCCTCCGCCTCGGTGCGACCGGCGGCGGCGAGAGCGGCGTAGTCGACGGCCCCGACCACGAGTCGCAACGCGAGGTCCACATCGGTTGAGCCGATGTGCTCCGGCTGCGCATGGTCGTTCCCAGGAACGAGATAGAGCGGCACAAGACCGCCGACAAGGCAGATCTTGTCCCGCCACGGCTGACCGATGCCACGCATGAGAGTGCCGAGCGCCCGCTCGCACCGCTCGGTCGCATCGCTGGTGTACTCGTGAGCCATCCGGTTCCCCCTAGAAGCCGATGGCGATTTCACGCAAATGGTCGGCTTGCTCCTCGCCACGCACCGGGTCCGCGAGTGCGTCGGCGTACATCCTGAACACCGATACCACCGGAATCCCATTGCGGTACTCCGACCCGACCAAGACGCCCTTGTGCCCGCGCATGACAACGAGATTCGCGCCTTCGTCGACAGGCATGGCTCCGAGCGACTCCAGGACGAAGTCCGGCCGCGCGGACGTGGCGACCCATGCCTCAAATGTACGGACCGTAGTGACATGCGGGGCCACCAGCTGTGCGGCAGCGACGCCCGTGAACCACGCCCGCGCACCCTGCTCCGCGCCCGGCAGGCGCTGGGATGCGGCGCGCATCGTCTGCAGCGCGCCATCATTCAGGACGAAGCCGCGCGCAAGCACCTTGCGATCGGCAGCCGGCGTCGCTCAGCGCGTTCATCGAGATCGCGCTGGCCGTCAGTCATCTCGGCGCGGTGCTGCTGCCGATCAACTACCGGCTCGGCAGCGACGAGGTCGAGTACATCGTCGGCCACGCCGGCGTGAAGCTGCTGCTGGTGGATGAAGAGCTGCGCGCACTCGCGGGCGGCTTCGGCAGCGTCGTCGTCGTGGATGACGCGGCACAGTCCGACAGCCGCCGCATCGGCCCGGCGGCCGAGCCCGTGTGGGCGCCGCAGGTGCGCCGGCC
>CAVOMB010000111.1:0-29933 GCA_963696935.1 uncultured Thermoleophilia bacterium
TATCGCCCCAAAATCTCCCAAAGTCGCCCTCGACTGAGTCGTGCCATGGCCGAAATCCAATTGTCTGATCCGTCAGTCTGGCAGTCCCGCGCAGCGCAAGCACGGCGTATCGCGAGCATGCTGCTCGGCCACGACGCGGAAATGGTCGAGACTTATGCCCGGGAATGCGAAGAGCAAGGCCGGAACGCCTCCGCGAGGGCGAGATATTCCCTTTCCCTCGTACCGGTCGATTCAAATCGCGTCGGGCGTCTAACCCCGGGCCGATCAACGGCCGGCACGCGCGCGGCTTAGCCCTCATAATTCCGATCATTGTTGGGAGCGAGTGACCGTGGCCCGGTGACTCCGCCAATTACCTGTTTTCATACGCCATCCTACGACCGCCATCTGATCCTTGTTGCGTCCGCCCGGATCATGCCTTTTCTAATCATCCCCACGACGGGATCGCCATCGGCGGTCTCAAACGGTGGGGACCGGGGTGGCAAACCAATCCAATCGATCCGAAGCGACGCAACGTGGCGCGCGCATGCTGCGCACGGCGCTCGGGCCTGCGATCACCGCGTGGCTGGAGGAGCCTTCCGTCGTCGAGGTGATGCTCAACCCCGACGGCCGGCTTTGGATCGATCGGTTGAAGGGTGGACTGGAAGACACCGGCGAGCGGCTGTCGCCGGCTGATGGCGAGCGCATCGTGCGCCTGGTTGCGCATCTGGACGGAGACCCCGACCTGCCCGGCCACAGCGTGGTCTTCGACGATCCCGCGAGCGGCTGCGACAAGCGCCGCAAGACCGAGGGTGGCCCGACGCGATCATGGGCCTCGTCGGGCGCGTGCAGGTCGTCGTCCTGTCACACGACGCCGAGTTCGTCGGGATGATGCGAGACCGGGGCTTCGCCAGCGTGCTGCAACTCCGGCGTGTCGGCGTGAACTGCGTCTTCGAGGACTGCGACATCGATGCCGTCTGCGCGATGGACTACACCGAGAACCTGCGGGAGGCCGAGGGCTGGCAATCCGGCGGACACCCCTGGTAAGGGCCGCGGCCGCCGGACCCCGCGGGGTCCGGCGGCCGGGCGGTCCTACCGCGTCAGCACAAGCGCCTTCTTGATGATCCGAGACTGCGCGTTTCCCGCCAGGTCGGTGGCCGTCACCCACCAGACGTACTTGCCCGGGGAGAAGCCGGCGGGGCGCCACCTGGCGCTGCCGCCGACGTTGATGGCACGCACGCCGAGCTTGACCCGCGCCTTCACTTTGCCCTTCGCGGTGGCCACGATGAGAGTCAGACTGGCGCGGTCGCCGTAGGCGTCGGTGACGCGGAACTTGAGCTTCGCCGTGCTCCGCGTCCGCATCTTGACGCTGTTGAGCGCCGCCGTGGTGGGCCGCGTATCGTCGTGGTGCAGGACCACGTCGGCCACGGCGGACGGCGCCGTGAGCGTCAGCGCGATCGGCGTCGCCGTCGCAGCCGTCGAGGCTGTCGGCCAGTACTGCATGCCGTAAAGCGGCGGCTGTCCGGCGCAGGCCACGACGTAGACGCCGTCCGGGATGCCGCTGATGGTGTAGGCGCCCGCGGCGTCAGTGAGGCCGCCGGAGGATGCATAGACCTTGGCCTCCGGCGCCTGCCCGGGAGCAAGGACCGCCTCGACCTGCACGCCGGCGACCGGCTGCAGGGTCCGGCTGTCGGTGACGACGCCGCTGAGCGTGCAGGAGCGGCGCAGCACCGCGTCGGCCGTGGTCGTCTGACCGGCGACCACCTTGACCATCTCCGCGGTGCCAGGCGTCGCCGGGTCGGCGTCGTAGTCCAGCGGCAGGTACGCACCGGAGGGATCGCTGAAGCTCACCGAGTACAGCCGGTCCGTGGTGACGTTCAGCCCGTTGAAGGCGTACGAGCCGTCCGCCGCCGACGTGGTGGTCAACCGATCCTGGGCGCTGCCGTTCAAGCGGGCGTGGACCGTGATCCCCGCCAGGGCGGTCCCCGCGGTGCTCCTGACCATGCCGGCCAGTGTGGAGCTGCGTTTCAGGGTCGCGTCGGCCGTGGTCGTCTGACCGGCGACCACCTTGACCATCTCCGCGGTGCCAGGCGTCGCCGGGTCGGCGTCGTAGTCCAGCGGCAGGTAGATCCCGGAGGGGTCGCTGAACCTCAGTGAGTATGGGCGACCCGCACCGACGTCGAGGCCGGTGAAGGCGTAGGAGCCGTCCGCCGCCGACGTCGTCGAGATCTGGCCCTGGCCGCCGCCGTTGACGAAGGCGGTGACAGTCATGCCGGGCAGAGCCGCCCCGGCCCTGTCCGTGATCTTGCCCGAGAGCGTGCCCGTCAGGCTGGTCCGTAGCTGGATGACCTCCAGCGGTTCCTGCGATCAGGTGCATCCGAACACGTAGGCATCGTCGAACGACTCCTCACCCCAGAGGTAGGTGGTGGTGAAAGTCCCCGTGGGGTCGGAGACGCGGACCTTGTACGAGCCCGACGGTGTGGAGTCGACGACCAGGCTGTAGGCCCCTGTGGCCTCGGTGGTGGTCTCTGCGGCCTGGGCTCCGGACAGGGCGTCCAGCGCCTCGACGAGGATACCCCCGAGAGGATTGTCGTACTCGTCGGTGACGTACCCGGTGGCCCCTCCGGCGGCCGCCGGCGCCGCCGCCACTCCGGCGGAGACCACGAGCGCCGCCGGCAACAGCAACAGGGGCAAGAGCAGCGTGAGATAGCGACGGACGTGCATAGTGAATCCCTTCGGTAGAGCGCCAGGCGAGTCCGAATCAGGTCGAGGGCCCCGGATGCACTTCTCCGGGGCCCCCGACTCACGTGCCCGGTCGGGGTCTCACCCCGACCACAGCGACATCTCTGCCGCCTGGCTCCTTACTTGGTGGCTCTCTTCCTGGCGGACCTGCGGGCGGTCGCCGCGGCCGTGCTGCTGTCCCACGGAGTCAAAGCGGCAGCCTGCTCGCCGGCGATCCGGCCATGGACCATGCAACCGGCACCTGCATTGGACATGCACTGGTAGAGGATCGTCCAGATGTCGCCGTTCTCGCCGGCAGCGAAGAGCCGCGGGATCGGCGGGCCCTCGATGCTCATGACCTGAGACAGCGGGTTGCGCTTCACGCCGCCCTGCGTGTTGAGGGTGCACTGGTGGGCCTGGATCGCGTAGAACGGGCCCGTCTCGAACTTCTGCAGGCGGGCGGCCGGCCGCGCGTACGGCGCGAAGTTGGGATCACCGGTATCGAACTGCGTGTCCTTGCCTGCATCGCAGTCCGCGTTCCACTTGTCCACGGTCGCCTGCAGCTCGTCGGGGTCGCGCCCGATCTGTGCCGCAAGCTCCTTGATGGTGTCGGCCCTGGCGATCCAACCGTTGGCCAGCTCGGCGCTGTTGTCGGCGCTGCCCTTGAATCCCTCGACATACGCGGCCCAGCCGAAGAACATGCTGAACATGGCGCCGGACTTCCTGCCGGTCTCGTCGAAGATCATGTGGATGGGCTCGGGGTTGGACTTCGGAACGTATGCGCCGTCCCGGATCTCCTGGCCGGAGACCGTGAGAGTGCCCTCGAGATCGCCGATGGCCTTGTTCTGGATGCCCGCGACCGATCCCCGGAACTCGTCGATGAACCGCTTGTTGTTCCGGCCCACCATGATGAACGCGCCGTTCCTGGTCTGGCTGGAGAGCTGGATCGTGCCCTTATAGCCGGGCATGACACCCGCGCACCAGTACGTCGGCGCTGCGACCACCGACATGTTGCGCGGAGCCGCTCCAGCGTCCCAGCACATCTTGATCGTCTCGCCCGTGTTGTGAGGGCTACCGATGGAGTACAGCTCCGGCATGTGCTGGAAGTCCCGGACCATCTCCTGGTTGTACTCCCAGCCACCGCCGGCGACCACGACGCCCTTGCGGGCCTTGACCGCCTTCTCCTTACCGGACTGCGTCACGATGACCCCGAGGATCTCACGGGTCTCCGGATTCTGGACCAGCCGCTTGGCAGGGGTCTTGTACTTGATCTCGATATCCGTCTTGGTGGTGATGTAGTGCTCGAGGTTGGCCCAGACGTTGCCGGCCTTGGGCTCGGCGCCTTCCACCTTCGCGGTGTTCGTCCAGTACTGATCCTCGCTCGCGATGGCGTCGGCGCCGGGGAACGTGGGGTAGAACGGGATCCACCGGCCGGGTCCGCCACCGTTGTTGGCGGGCTTAAGAGGCATGCCCAGGCTGTCGAACCAATCCCTGGTCCCGTAGCTTCCCTCGACGTAGAGCTTGATGGTGTCGGCGCTCGTGTAGCCCTCACCAGAGTTGGTCGGGTAGCCCTGACCTTCCGTCATGTGGGTGATGTACGCCTTGTAGTCCTCCCAGATGGCGGGCGACGGGGCCAGCAGGCCCTGCCCACAGACACGGCTGTTGCCGCCGCGCTCCCTGAAGGGCGCCTTCTCGAGGATGATGACAGACGATCCCTTCATGTCCGCTTCGATAGCAGCGGCCTGGCCGGCGTAACCGTCTCCGATCACGACGACATCGGCCGCGTAGTCCCACTTCGCCGGCATCCAGTCGTCGCCGGACGTCGTTGCCGCACCGGCGATGCCGGGAATCCCAAGCGCACCAAGCCCACCGGCTGCACCGACTACCGCAGCGCCCTTGAGGAAGTCCCTCCGGCTCAGCCCATCGTTCGTTTGCTTAGCCACAGCTTTCGTTCCTTTCATAGTTTGCATCCTTGCCGCCAACACGCGATCCGCAGTGTGCACGCTCTACTTGACGACCAACTTCAGGCCGGACTTGAGCGGTGCGGCCAGGTAGGTGTCGTTACCGAGGAACCTGACCCGATGATACCGAGTGCCCTTGGCGGTGACCTTGTACTTGTACTTCGCGACGCCCGTCGAGCTGACCTTGACGGCCTTCAGCAGCTTGTAGGACTTCGCGCCGGCCTTCTTCACCTCGAAGCGGATGGTGGTGTTGGTGAAGGTGCCGCCCTTGAGCGTCGCCGTCAGGGTCACGTAGTGGTTGCGCTTGATCGTCTTGGCGCTGGCCTTGAGCGTGGTGCTCGTGGGGACAGGCGTGCGCACGAACGCCACGGAGATGCTGTGATTCGCGGTGACGTTGTCGAAGGTGTACGAGTTGTCGTCGTTGTACGTCTTGGGGTCGACGGGAGCGCCGTCGACGCTCACCGTCCCGACTTCGAAACCGTCGCTCGGCAGGAAGTAGAACGTGATGCCGGCCCCCGAGGGCACCGTGAAGGGGAGGTTCGGGATGATGATGCCGCCGACGCCGGCGACACTCGGCGTCACCGTGTAGTTGGCGGAATTGGCGACGAACTTCGCCTGAATCGTGTGATCCTCGGTGATGTCACTGAACGTGTAGCTCGTCTGGATGCCCATGGACACGCCGTCCACGATGACGTCGCTGAGGCTGTTGCCGGCATCGGCCGCGAACGTGTAGGTGACGCCAGCGCCCTCGGAGACCGACTGCGCCCCGGACGGAGTGATGGAGCCCTCGCCACTGACGCTCGCCGTCATGGTCCACGTGTTGGGAGCGAAATCGACGGACAGCGTGTGGTTCCGGTCGACGCTCCAGAACGTGTAGGAATCGTCGTCCGGGTCCACGGTGACCGGCCAACCATCGACGAGCACCGAGTGGACATGGAAGTGGGCGTCGGGAACGAAGTAGTAGGTGACGCCGGCTCCCAAAGGCAGCGTGAACGGCGAGATGCCCGGAACGATTGAGCCCCCGTTCAGGCCCACCACGCTAGCTGTGATGGCACACATAGCGGGCGACGGCGCGAAGGTCGCCGCGATGGTGTGGTTCGCCTTCACGGCTGTGAAGGTGTAGCTCGAGGTCGGCTGGACGGCGGTGCCGTCGACCGTCAGCGTGTCGATGTAGTAGCCCTTGTCCGGCGTAATGGTGAAGGTGGCGTCCGAGCCCGAATTCACGGTCTGCGTTGCAGCCGGGGTGATCGAGCCGTGCTCGCCGGCGGTCGGGACGATGGAGAACGTCGACGACGCGGCAAGCCTGAACGTGGCCGAGATGGTGCCGTTCGCGGTGACATTCGTGATGTCGTACGAGGTGACAGCACCCACCGAGACACCGTTGACGAGAACGTCGGCGACTTCGTAGCCGGCCGCAGGCGTCATGGTGAAGGTGATGTGGCCGCCAGAGGCGACGCTCTGCGGTGTGGCCGGGGAGATCGACCCGTTCGCGCCTGCCGTCGGCGTGATCGTGTAGCTCGACGCTCCGCCAGGAGCCGTACCGGTGAACGAACCACAACTACCAGCAGCCGGCTCGCCATAGACGGCGTAGACGGTGAAGTTCGATCCTGCGGGCACTGTGAATTTGCCGGTTTGCCCGGTATTGCCGGGGTCCTGCGTGCCACCTATACGAGTGGTGCCAACGAAGGCCGCCCATTCGTGCGCGGTGGCGTCCGTGACGCTATAGGTAACAGTCGCCCCGTTGTTCGTGGAGAGCGTGACGGATGGAGCGGCACCGCCACTGGTGTGACACCCGTCGCAGGAGTCGCCATACCCGCCTGAGAAGGCGAATGCATTGCTCACAGCGACTCCTGCGAGCAGGCCCACGGCGGCAAGAAGCACCACCATGAACAGAACCTGTTTCTTCATGAGCAAAAGCCTCCGTCGTTTCGTTTCTTCTGCAGAAGAGATTTGTCTGCGTCTTCATGTCGGCCACCGCGATCCAGCAGATCGGTCGATATGACCGCGCAAGCGCTAGGTTCTCTAGGTTCTCTGATCACCTCCCACGGCTCCCTACACGAGAACGCACCCATTTGCAAAGGGCAGACGTGCTCCAACTACTTGGAACTGCCTAGCTCGGCAATCCCGTCACCCCCTAACCCTGGACGGGAGTACCTCTTCGGCGCTTCGTCGCTGTCTTCAACAGCAAAATTGCGCAACTTGTGAACTTGGACACTATCACACTGGTGCAACAATGGCACAGGCCGTCCGCGTTACGGACCTCGTGCGTGAAACCAACACCCCCTACCTGATCACCCACGGCCAACATGATGCGAGACATACGAGAAACGTCCCGCCGTCATGTGAGCTTCTGTCCGCACATGTTAACAGAGAGCGCAGACATACGTCCATTGATGGTGCTCACTAATCAACGCCGACCATACCCCGGTCGCCGACCATATCCCGGTCGAGTTGGTCCGCGCACCGGAACATCAGACTTGAGAATTGATGCTTAGACAGTATAGCCGCAAGTCAAGTAAGGCGCCCTCGGGGGCCGCGCTTGCCCGCCAGCTCGGCGTGACGGCCAAGACCGCCTGGCTGCTGCGCCGCAAGATCAGCCATGCCATGGCGCGCAGGGAGGGTGAGCTGCTCTTGGCCGGCAGCGTCGAGCTCGACGAGGGCTTTCTCGGCGGCAAGCACTCCGGACCTGCGAGCCGTGGCCGCCGCCAGCCGCACAAGACGCTGGTCGCCACTGCGGCTGAGCAGAGGCGGACGGTTCGCCTGGGCCGGGCGCGGATGTGCGTGATCGAGGAGGCGAGCGCCGCCAGCCGGAACGAGGCGGCAGCCGCGACCATCGCGGCCGGCAGCCTGGTGCGCAGCGACGGCTGGAACGGCTACACCAGCCTTGCCGGCACCGGCTACGGCCAGCAAGCGCGCAACCTGGCGACGGGCGCCGACATCGACGACTGGCTGCCCTGGTCGCAGATCGTGCTCTCCACCTTCAAGCGCTGGACGCTCGCTGCCTTCCACGGCGTCTCCCCAGCCCACCTGCAGGCCTACCTGGACGAGTTCTGCTCTCGGCTCAAGCGTCGCGGTCAGCGTCACGACCTCTTCCGCCGCATCCTCGACCGCTGTCTGCTCTACACAGAGCCGACGACATATGCCCTGCTTACGGCCGCCTGAGCGAAGGGGATGAGCATGAACGCCTAATCCCTTGTGTCCGTCGGTTACAGGACGTTCAGGCAGAGAGTGGCCTTCGGGACCTCGCCGCGTTGAAAACCACGAAGCAGCACGCCTAAGATGGGCCCGACAGCTCGCCTGATCGAGCACCCCACAGGAGGTTGGACATGCCGAACCTGGGAGCCCCCGAGCTCATCATCATCGCCCTCGTCGTCCTGCTGCTCTTCGGGGCCACACGGCTGCCCAAGCTCGGCAGGTCGATGGGCCAGAGCATCAGCGGCTTCAAGAAGGGCCTGCAGGAGGGCGACGACGAGATCGTCGAGGTCAAGCCGGCCGCCGTCCGGGCCTCGGCCAACGACGAGACCGTCTGACCGAGAAGGGGAGATCGATGACCGACACGACGGAGGAGCGGATCGAGAGCCTGCGCGAAGCCGCCGCAGCGGGCGACGCCGAAGCGGCGCGCGACCTCGGTCTGGTGCTGGCGGAGCAGGGCGAGGCCGAGGAGGCCGAGGCCCGGCTCCGCCGGGCCGCCGCGGCGGGCGACCCCGAGGCCATGTTCCGGCTCGCCGCGCTGCTGAACGCCGGGGGCCGAGCCGGCGAGGCCACCGACTGGTACCGCAAGGCCGCCGAGGCCGGCCACGCGCCGGCCATGTACAACCTCGCCGTCACGCTCCACATGCAGGGAGACCTCGGCGAGGCGCGGACCTGGTACACGCGCGCGGCGGATGCAGGCAGTGTGTACGCCATGTACGACCTCGGCGAACTCGCCGTGGAGCAGGGCGATCTGGACGAGGCCGTCGATCGCTACCGGCAGGCGGCCGAGGCGGGGATGGCCGACGGGATGTTCAAGCTCGCGGTCACGCTCGAAGAGCGCGGAGACACACTCGAAGCCGTCGACTGGTTCCTGAAGGCCGAGGAAGCCGGGCACCCGAGCCGGAACGAGTAAGACGCACCGCCGCGCGAGGCGGCCGGGATGACGAAACGGGGCGGGCGGCTCTCACGAGCCGCCCGCCCCGTTTCGTCTCACCGAGATCGCCGCGCTGATCCATTCAGAGGTTCGACGGCGACCTTGGACGTGACTTACTTGACCGCGAAGGTCCTCCACGAGCTCGTGGCCTTGGCGTAGGCGCTCGTGCCCGCCGCCACTGCCTGCACCCGGTACGAACCCTTCTTCGGGAGCTTGTAGGAGCACTTGTACGCGCCCGTCGTCGCGCTGGCGGTCGCGCGCTTGGTCGTGACCTTGACCCACCTGCTGCCGGACTTGCGCTGGATGGTCAGCGTGACCCTGGCGGCGTGAGCAGGCTTGAGGGTGCCCTTGAGAGTCGCGGTCTTCCCCGCCCGAAGGGTGCCGGAGACCGCCACTGTGATGGTGCTCTTCGCCGGAGCAGCGACCTTGAAGGTGACGGCGATCGTGTGCGCGGCCGTCACGTTGGTGAACGTGTAGCTGTTGGCCGCGGTCGGCGCCTTCGCGACGCCGTCGACCAGGATCTTGTCCAACTGGAACCCGGAGTTCGGGCTGATCGTGTACGTCTGGCTGGTGCCGGGGGTGACGGTCGTGTCGCCCAGCGGCGAGATCGTGCCGTTGGGGCCGGCCGCGAACGTGAATTGCTTGCTGCCGTCGGGCGTGACCACCGCAGCCGTCGCAGGCGTGATCGTGCCGTGCGGGGTAGCCGCCAGCTTGGGCGTCAGCACGTAGGCCTGAGTGAAGGTGCCTGTCGTGCCCCCATCAGAGGAGCAGACGCGAACGTAGCGCCCGGCGGGAGCGGTGAAGCTGCCGGTCGAACCGGTGCCGCCGCCGATCCTCGTGAGGTTGTCGCTGAGGTCGTACGCAGCCCACGCCGAGGACTGCTGCGTGACGTCGTAGGTGACCGGATCGGCGCCGGGAGCCGAGACGACTGTGACCGCGGGCGTCGAACCGGCGGCGCCGTGGCAGTTGGAACAGAAGTCGGTCTCGGTCGGATCGGCCGCGGCCACGCCCGCGAACACGGTCAGGATGACGACCGCGACGGCCAGCGTCAGCGCCAGTGCTGTGAGATGTGTGCGTGAAGGCTTGTGCATGGATATGACTCCATCGTTCCTGTAACGAAGCACAGATGGATGCGCCCGGCGCGGGCGGCACTCATCGTCATCGGCTTGCCGGCCGCGGCGCCCGCCACGGCCGCATGGCCGAGGAACGACCGGCGAGTCAGCCCCTTCCTCTCCACATGGTCTTCAGTACTCATGTTCTGACCATCTCTCTCGCGTGCGTCACGCGTTGTGATGGCTCCTCGCGCCGCCGCCCCCAAGGGCCCGCCGGTGCGGGACTTGCTGCTCACGGCGTCGGTCCCGTCGGTGTCGCCTCCTCCCCTGACACTTTGCAAAGCATGCTATTGTCTTCACTATCACAGTCGACCCCATCGTGGATCGAGAGGTCCGTCTAGCGGATTTCTAGCCTCACGAATGGACACCCAGGCATTACAGCAGCGAATCGGACACCGCGCCCCATTACGGGAAAACCCTTAATAATCAGGCGTGCACGCCGCGTCTCATCGAGGTAGTGGACATGAACATCGGCCCCACAGAGATCATCATCGTCCTCGCGATCGCGCTGCTGGTGTTCGGGCCCAGCAGGCTGCCCCAGATGGGCCGCTCGCTGGGCCGCGGCATGCGCGAGTTCAAGAACGCGGCCAACACGGCCAAGGAAGAGCTCGGCCTAAGCGAGGTCATCGACGAGGTGAACCAGGTCAAGGACGACGTCACATCGGCCGCCGGCCTGGACGAGCTCAAGGCGAGCATCGGTGAGGTGACGGCCACCATCGACGATGCGAAGAAGAGCGCCGGCGTCGGCGAGATCGCCGCCGGCGTGGGATCTGCCAAGGCGGCACTGGCCTTCGATCCGCGCAAAGCCGCGAAGGACCTGGTGACGGGCAAGAAGTCATCCGGCGCGGACGCGAAGGCGCCCGAGGCAGCGGGTGACGTGGACACTAGGGAGCCCGTGTCACCCGCCGCCGGAGAGACCACTCCGGACGATGCGGGCGACGAGCTCGGGGGCGTCGTCGCACCCGTCGCGGCCGAGGTCTGACATGTCGCTCTCGGACGAAGACCGCCTGAGCATTTGGGAGCACCTTGACGAGCTGCGCAAGCGGCTGTTCGTCTGCATCCTCGCCGTCGTCGTCGGCGTGCTCGCGGCGGCGCTCTTCAACAGCTTCATGTTCGACGTGCTGCTCTTCCCGCTGCGCCAGGTGCACGGGCTGCCCGAGTCGGCCACGCGCATCACCACGTTCAGCCCGGCGGAGCCCTTCATGGTCAGCCTCAAGGTGTGGGCAGTGGGCGGCATCATCGTCGCCTCGCCCATCCTGATCTGGGAGGTCTGGGCGTTCCTCGCCCCTGCGTTCACGGCCGGTGAGAAGAAATACTTCTACCCCGTGGTGTTCGCCTCCACGGTGCTCTTCCTCGGCGGCTGCGCCCTGGCGTACTTCGTCGTGCTGCCCAAGGGTCTCGCCTGGCTGCTGACCTTCAGCGCCGGGTTCTTCAACGTGCAGCTGCGCGCGCAGGACTACTTCACCTTCATGGCGCTCTTCATACTCGCCTTCGGTGTGGTGTTCGAGCTGCCGGTGATGCTCGTCCTGCTCGCCAAAGTCGGCGTGATCGACGACAAGTTCCTCAAGAAGAACCGACGCTACGCGGTCGTGATCCTCGCCCTGGCGGCCGCCTTCATCACGCCCAGCCAGGACGCCTTCAGCATGCTGGCCATGTTCGTCCCGCTGTACGTGCTCTACGAGATCTCCGTCGTGCTCGCGCGCATCGTCCAGCCCAAGCCTGAGGACGCGGCCGCGCACGACGACCCGGACGACGACACAGATGAGGGCCCGCTGCCCGAGCCCGCCTGACCTCAGACAAGTCGACCCAAGTCCAGCCCCATCGGAAGGAGCCACTAATGCCAAACCTCGGTGCACCAGAACTCATCATCATCGCCCTCGTCGTCCTGCTGCTCTTCGGAGCCACCCGGCTGCCCAAGCTGGGCAAGTCGATGGGTCAGAGCATCAGCGGGTTCAAGCAGGGCCTCAAGGAAGGTGAGGACGACGACATCGTCCAGGTCCAGGCGGTGGAGCCCGAGACCGTCGTGGAGACCAAGGTCGCGTCCTGACCTGAGAGCCGAGAAAGCCAGACGGGCATGGATGCGCGACTTCACCCTCTGCCGCGGCGAGTCCACTTCGTCACCGACACGGACCGCGGGTACACCCTCGACCAGATCCACGCCGTGGAGGGCACCGGCATCATCTACAGCGAGCTACACGAGCGGGTCACAGACGCCGACAAGCTCTCCGTCCTGCCGGCCGTGGCCATCATGCGCACCGCCGAGGACCTCCCGGCGGTCGGCCGCGACTTCACACCCGAGATCGTCAGCCACCTCACGCGCGGCACCAACGTGCTGAACGCGGGCCGGGTGGAGGCCCTGATGGAGGAGCCCTACGCCGGTCCTCCGCCCGTCCGGCCGGCAGGCCCGCGCAACTGAGGCGTCCCCGATGGCGAACGCGATCGACAGCGTCGACCGGCGGATCCTCGCCCTGCTCGCCGTCGGCGGTCGCGGCAGCGCGACGCGCGTGAGCCGGGCGCTCGACGGAGTGTGTGAGCGCTCCGCGCGCGTTCCTCGTCGAGCTCGGCCTCGCCGCGGTCATCACGTACTTCATCGTGCGACCGCGCGGCGGCATCCCCGCGCGGATGAGCTGAGTCGACGCGCCCGCGGCGCCCTGGCGGGCGCCGCGTCGGGGTCGTGGCCCTCTGATCTCAGCCCGGCCAGTCCCTCGTGACGAACACGGCCGCCCGCTCGTATGCTGCCGTTCCCTGCGCGGCCGCCGGCATGCGGTCGGCGATCGTGGGCAGGCGCACGAACAGCTCGCTCGTCGTGAGGGCCGCGAGGGCGTGCGGGTTGACGTAGATCACCGCACACGGCCGCGGCCGCTCGCACAGGCTCGCCTCGAGGCCGGCGACCACCCGCTCCAGCACGGCGCCGGGAAACGGGTTGTAGAGGTACACGACGAGCGGGCCCTCCGGGAAGACGAAGTCCTCGGCGTCGCCGACCCGGAGCTCGACGCGCGCCGGGTCGATGCATCCGGGCCGGTAGCGGGCGACGTTGCGCCGCGCCACGGCGACACATGCCGGCGAGACGTCGACGCCGGCGAGCCGGCGGAACGGGTACGCCGACGCCACCAGCAGCGGCTTGCCCTTGCCGCAGCCCAGGTCGACGAAAGTGAAGCCGCTGAAGTCCGCTCCGAGGCTGTCGAGCGGCAGCCGGATCGCCGCCTCGCTGGTGGTCTCGTAGTGGATGACGAGGTGGCCGCCGCGAGTGGCCACAGGCCCGAGCTCGCGGCCCACCAGCACCGCCGCGGTGTCCGTGCCGTGCGCGGCGTCGAAGCCGTCCCGCGAGGCCTCCTCGGACTTGCGCCGCTTGAGCCGCCGCAGCGTGAACGGCGCCAGCGCCATCGCCGGCAGCTGGGCGAGCGTGGCGGTGACGCCGAGGTCGCGGACCGACGCGGAGAGATAGCGGCGTGCCCTCATGGCGCCATCCTACGCCGCGCTCGGCGGGAGCGGCGCGGCCGAGAACGCCGAGCTCGTCGCGGCCATCGCCGCGCTGCCCGACGACTTCCGCGACGCGCTGGTGGCCGTCGACGTCGCCGGCCTCTCGTACCAGGAGGCGGCTGGCTGCTCGATCTGCCGGAGGGCACGATCACCAGCCGCCTCAACCGCGCCCGCGACCGGCTGGCGCGACGGCTGAGCGATGAGTGAGACGCGGCCGCGCGCGCGAGCGAGCCGCCGCCCGGCGGGAGCAGCCCTTACTGGTGTCCTGAGTCAGGGATCCGCTCGCAATACAGAGCAAGCGTCTGGAGGATCTCGTCGGCGTTCCTGTGCCGGACGAAGGGCTTGGGGTCGTCGTTCGAGAGTCGGGTCCAGCTGCGGATCGAGGCCACCCGCTCCTTCCTCGAGCGGTGTCCCCCGCGCCGCAGCCAGCGCTCGGTGAGCTCGGCGAACCAGCGCTCGACGAGGTTGAGCCAGGATGAGTAGCGGCAGGATCGGCGGCAGGCGCTCGAGCGCCTGGACCTGCGCCTTCTCATCGACGCAAAGCGCGACCGCGGCGTCGGGCGGGTTCAGGTAGAGGCCGACGATGTCGCGGGACCTTCTCGATGAACAGCGGGTCGGTGGAGAGCTTGAAGCTCTCGCGCTGATCACGGCCTGCGGCACGGTGGCGAAGACATTCCGTCGATACCGTGTATCGACCGGAACAGAGGGGGCTGACGGCCACTCCCCAGACGTGGTCCGCGCCGGACGACCGCGCACCTCGCCCTGCCGCACGCCGACCGGGCGCCAGCCGTGGGAGCTCCGCCAGTTGGGGAAGGCGACGCCGCCGACGCTCCGGCTCAGCGTGCCCGCGGGCGCCACGCCCCGCCGCCCGAGGACATCGTGGGCATGGGCGTCGCCGCCGCACGGCCGCGTTCGCTGAAAACGTCGTGCACCAGGGAGGACGCCGCGGGAGGCTCGCTTCTTCCCGCAGCGGCCCCCGGCCGGTGGCCGCGAGCGCCGCGGCCTGCTACCCTTTTGGGCACGACGACGCGCGACGTTCGGCGCGTCTGCTGAGAGCAATGGCGCTCTCCCGCCACGGGCCGGGGGCGCCTTTTTGTCGCATGCACGCACGTCCCTGCGACGAGTACCAATCAGGAGGTCAGGTCATGACACTCGAAGAGATGCGCGCCGCCGGCAAGGTGGCCCGGTGCCACCTTCCCGGTGGCGCCCAGTTGCGCTACGACCCCGCCGACGGCAGCGTGCGCATGCTCCCGTATCCCGGCATGCCGCACCAGTGGCGTGAGGCCTCGGCCTACGTCCAGCCGCTGCCGCACGACGGGTGGACGCACTACCGCGGCTGCAACTGCACGGTCTGCAGCACGGCGAACGAACCGGTCGAGGAGCGGGTCTCGGCGTAAGAGCCGCGAGTCAGATCTGCGCCGAGTCCCCGTAGAGGATCCGGCGCAGATCCTCGCGGCGGTCGCGCAGCGCGTCGCGCTGCGGAGCGGCCAGGCCGTCCGCGCCGTCCAGAAGGCCGAGCGACGCCGCGTCGTCCACGACCGCAAGCGCCTCGTCCGGCAAGCCCTGCCGCTCCAGGACGAAGCTGAGGCGGTCGAACCCGCGCAGCAGGTCCCTGCGCACGGGCTCGGCGGCCAGCGGGTCGTCGGTGAGCTCCAGGCACCCGACGATGACCTCGCCGTACACGGCGGCGGCGCGGGCGGCGTTGACGTCCTCGCAGCGGCCGGCGAACTCGAGGAGGGCGGCGATCTCGGCCATCCGGCGCTCGTCGACGTCCTCGGGAGACTCCTCCGCCTGCGCCGCACCCTGCGCCTCCGCCGCGGCATCGTCCGCATGCTCGGAGGCGAGGTCCGCGACCAGCTCGGCACGATCGGGGTCCGGCTCGGCGTCGAGGATGGCGCTGCGACCAGTCACCGGGACGGCATCGAGACGCGCCGCCTCGGGGTCCGCACCGGACGCGTGATCGCCGGCGGGTTGGAACTCGCTCACGAGCCCGGGGGCCGGCTCCGGCCCGGGCTCATCCCTGTCCGGCTCGTTCGTGAGGGGCTCCAGCGGCTCCAGTCCGGTCGCGTCGAACGCCGGCGCCTGGGGCTCGAGCGCCTGAGGCTCGTAGCCGGCGCCCGCCTCGGAATCCACCGCAGGAGCGGGCGGCGCGCCGGTCTCGACCGCGGTCGCTACCGCGACCCCGTCTCCGACGCGCGTCCCGCACACCGGGCAGAACGACGCCGCCTCCCCGATGGACAATCCGCACTGCACGCACGCTTGCACGGCCACTCCCCGGTCGTGTACCTCACCACTGCCAGTATCGGCAGATTTCCCACAAGCCATAGAGTCTGGCTTGTGGCCGCCGCCAAAGACGCGCAGCATGAGGGTACAGAGATGCAGCGGGACCATGTGCCCGCTTCCCGAGAGGATCACGATGAACGACACGAAGGCCGCCCACGACAAGAGCGAGGCGGATTCCAAGGCCGAGCACGACCGGCGCGAGGCCGACTACAAGGCTGCTCACGACAAGGCCGAAGCCGAGGCCCAGGCCGCACACGACAGGCACGAGGCTGAGTACGCCGCCGCGCACGACAGGCGAGAGGCCGAGGCCGGCCTCGCCCACGACGCGCACGAGGCCCAGCACGACGCGGACGCGCGCGTCCAGGCCCAGGCGGAGCACGACGAGCGGAAGAAGTCCTGGCGGCAGTGACGGCCCGGCGGTTCTTCCTCGCCGCTCCTCATTCCTCCATGCCAACTCAACGCGGGCTTCACATTCGCCGGGCAGAATGCACTCAAGCCATATGACGGCAACGACGGTCCTTCCCCCCTGGACCGTCGGGAAGCGACTGCAGTACGGTGCGCCCCCACCGAGCCGCTTCCCAGTTGCCCGGACGATCCCCCTCCAAAGCGTCCGGGAGCCGCAGGCCCTACATGGGCCGCGACGACTGCAAGTCAGTCGTCGCGGCCCATCCCCCTTTCTGGTGCGAGCGCGCTGAAACGTCTGAGCACCTCCCGTTCGGTACACGAGCCGGTCTCCCGCGCGATACAGTGAGCCCGCCGGCCGGCGACAGCGGCGGCGAACAAATGAACGGAGAGCGAATGAAGCGGAACTTCCAAGCGGGCGTGAGGAACATCGGCGCAAGCCTCAAGGTCCTCGGCGAGGCGGACCTCGACGACATCCACAGGGCCACGCTCGAGGTGCTCGACCGCACCGGCGTGTTCGTGGAGAGCGAGGACGCGCTCGACGTCATGGCCGACGGCGGCTGCCGCGTCGACCGCGAGACGCGGACGGTCAAGATCCCGCCGCACATCGTGGAGGACGTGATCCGCTGGTCGCCCAAAAGCGTGCGGCTGTGCGGCCGGACGCCCGAGAACGACATCCTGCTCGAGGGCGGCCGCGTCGGCTTCACCAACTTCAGCGCCGGCATCATGGTGCTCGACCCGCGCACCGGCGAGCACCGCCAGTCCACCGCGCAGGACGTCGCCGACCTGGCGCGCATGACCGACTACCTCAGCGAGATCGACACGTACGAGCACTCGGTGGAGAGCCGCGACGCCTCGCAGGACACGCTGGCCGTGCGCGACACCGCCATCGGCCTCGCCAACACGACGAAGTGCTGCGGCACCGGCGCGCTCTCCATGGATGACGTGGAGGCCATCGTGCGCATGGGCGCCGCCGTCGCCGGCGGCGAGGGCAAGCTGCGCGAGCGGCCGCTCGTGTACTTCTGCGAGTGCCCCGTCAGCCCGCTCAAGATCACGCGCGACGCGGCGGAGGTCATCATGGGCGCCGCGCGCCACGGCATCCCGAACAACGTCATCTCTATGGCGATGTCCGGCGCCACCTCCCCGGTCTCTCTGGCCGGCACGCTCGTCACGCACAACTGCGAGGTGCTCGCCAGCATGACGCTGGCGCAGCTCACCGAGCGCGGCGCGCCCAGCATCTACGGGTCGTCCACCACCACGATGGACCTGCGGCTCGCGACCGCCTCCGTCGGCTCGCCGGAGCTCGGCCTGCTCAGCGCCGGCGTGGCGCAGCTGGCGCAGCGGTACATGCTGCCGAGCTTCGTGGCCGGGTTGTAGGCAGACTCGAAGCTCGGCGACGTCCAGGCCGGTCACGAGAAGACGATGACCGCCCTCATGGCAGCGTTGGCAGGCGCCAACCTGATCTACGGGGCGGGGATGACCGAATCGGGCGTCACCTTCGACTACGCGCAGTACGTGCTCGACAACGAGATCGCGACGATGGTCAAGCACGCGGTGGGCGGCATCCCGGTCAACGACGCGAACCTCGCCGTGGAGGACATCCACGCGGTCGGGTCGTTCGGCCACTACTTGGGGCGCAAGTCCACGCGCCAGCGGTCGCGCGAGCTCAGCCAGCCCAAGCTGCTGGACCGCCGGGGGCGCGAGGGCTGGGAGGCCGACGGCTCTGTGGACGCCTACACGGCAGCCAGGGAGGAGGCCAAGCGGATCCTCGAGGAGTACCAGCCCGAGCCGCTCTCGAGCGACGTGGCCGACGAGGTCCAGGCGATCCTGCACGAGGTGGAGAGGCAGCGCGGCGTGGCCTGACGGCCGCACCGCGCCGGCGCGGGACGCTACGGCCGCGCCAAGGAAGACAAAGAGGGGCCCGGCGGCGAGCCGCCGGGCCCCTCTTGTCGTCAGGCGCAGGGGATGAGTGTATCTGGGGGTCGGAGCCCTTTTCGGCACCTTCGTTGGTGCCAACTATGGTGCTGAAGATGACGCCGCGGACGGCAAGGTCCTCATGGGCCGCGACTACGACTTCCAGCGGAGCGACGCCCAAGGACGAGAACATCTACCGCTTCGTCGCCAGCCCCCGCACGCTCCAGTGGTGGATCGGGGTGCCGGAGCACGTGGGCTGGGTCCACCTCGACCTCGCGCGGTTCTTCAGCGGCTCACCGGGGCTGACGGTGCCGGCGCCCCGCTGACGCGACTCCGCGCGGAGAGGAGCCTCCCCGGCCTCAGGGGATGAGCGCCATGACCGACAGCGGCGAGCCGGAGCCGTGCCTCAGCGCCAGCGGCCCGAGCACCAGGGTCGCGCCGGTCGCCGGCATCTTGTCCAGGTGCGCGAGGCACTCGATGGCGATCTTGTGCGTCTTCGCCATCTCCGTGTTGGTCGCGTAGCTGGTGTCGAGGCCGGGGTCGACCCCGTGCGTGTCGATGCCGACCCCGGCGATCTGGCGCTGCTCCACCAGCCACATCGTGACCGACTTCGAGAAGCCCGGGAAGTGCAGACGACCCTTCGCGTCGAGGTTGAAGAACGCCCGCGGATGGCTCCACTTGTCCTGCCAGCCCGTGAACATGATGACGAACATCCCGGGCTGCAGCCGGCCGTGCACCGTCTCCCACGCCTGCACGTCGGCGACCGTCAGCCGACAGTCCGGGTCCGCGGCGCACTGCGCGCGCACGTCGATGACGGCGGCCGGCACGACGCGCTGGGCCGCAGGGTAGCTCGTGATCGCCTGGTGGTTGCCGGCGATGAAGCTGTTCGGCGCGTTCATGTGCGTCGCACTGTGCTCGCCGATGGTGAACTTGCGCAGGAAGTACCCGTCCTTGGCCATGGTGGCGACCGTCACGAAGCGCACGTGCGGGTCCGCGGGCCAGAGCGGGATCTTCTGGGTGATCGTGTGCTGAAGGTCGACGACCTTCGTCCAGGTGATGGTGTGCGGCGGCGTGCCGCTCCGGGTCGCCGGCGTCGACGCGGACCTCGCGCCGCCGGCCATGGTGAGCGCGACGCCGCACCCGGCGCAGACCCCGACGACCAGGGCAAGGATGACGGGACGTGTGAAGAACTGCTTCATGGCTCCCCCTTTGATGGACCTGGCGCCAACGTTAGTCCACGGGCGCAAGCGCGGCCGCCCGGCCCGGGAATCAGCGGCCCGCCGCGCCCGCCCGGACCGACTCGGCGCGCTCGGCGCGCTCGACCGTCGGCGGGCCGGCCGCCGCCTGCCGTGCCGAGCGCCGGCCCAGCTCCTCGATGTGGACGCGGTTCTGCGGATCCCTCCGCCAGCGGTGGATGAACACCCACCCCCAGCCGTGCTCCAGTGCATTGCCGAAGCGCAGGTGCACGAGGTGATTGAGCACGCGCCGGACAGAGTAGAAGCGCAGGTAGCCCTCGATGACGGATGTCTGCAGTTCCAAGGCGGTCATCTTCTGCGGCGTGAAGATGACGTGCTGGCCGTCGTAGAACTGCCAGCGGCGCTCGAAGACGCGCTCGTCGCCGTTCATCATCTCGTACTGCTTCGTCCCGATGCCCGGCGTGAGGACGTTGAGCATCAGGCTGTCGATCTTGTAGCGCTCGGCGAAGGCGACGGTGTCGCGCGCCGTCTGGATCGAATCGCTGTCGGCGCCCACCACGAACATGCCGTGGCACTTGATGCCGTGGCGATGCAGGGCGGCGATCGCCTTGATGATGTCCTCGACCGTCTGCGCCTTGTCGTAGCTGTCCAGGGTCGCCTGGTCGACCGACTCGAACCCGAGCTCCACGCGATAGCAGCCGGAGCGCTGCATCAATGTCAGCAGTTCCTCGTCGCGAGCGACGTCGGTACGCACCTGTGCTTGCCACTTCGGGGTGACGCCGCGGTCGATCATCATCTGGAGGAGCCTCTTGAGGCGTCGCTTGTCGGCGGCGAAGTTGTCGTCGTAGAAGAACACCGCTTTCGGCTTCTTCGCCTCGAGCTCGGCGATGACGCTCTCGGGGCTGCGCATGCGGTACTTGCGCCCGAACATCATCGTCACGGTGCAGAAGGTGCAGTCGAAGGGGCACCCCAGGCTGGTCATGATCGGCGTCTCGTGGATCTTCTCCGAGCCCACGATCAGCGAGAGGTCCGGCATCGGGAGGGTGTCGAGATCGGCGCAGCGCTCGCGCAGCTCGTTATGCACCGGGAGCCCGTCACGCCAGAACGACAACCCGCGGATGCTCTCGAACTCGCGCTCGCCGCGGAGCGCCTCGAGCAACTCCAGCATAAGGTCGTCGCCACCCTCTCCGCGGGCCACGTAGTCGGCGTGGGGCATGACGTCGTCAGGCACGAAGGATGGGTGAGGGCCGCCGATGACCACGGTCATCCCGGCGGCCCGCAGCTCGTCGGCCAGGGCGTAGGCGGCCGGCGCCGTCGAGGTGATGGTCGAGATGCCGACGAGATCGGCGGAGGCGACGTCGGCGCGGTCGATGGGCGCGGCCTGCGGGGCGTAGATGCGCACGTCGTGCCCGGCGGCCTTGAGGGCGGCGCCGATGAGCGGCAGGCCGAGACGCGGGTAGAAGCCGTAGGAGAGGATGTTGATGCCCGGCGGCGCAGGCTCGATGAGACGGATCTTCACTGTGATTCCTTTCGCGAACAGGGTCCTGGAACTGTGCTACCCGCCCGCGCAGTCACTGGTCCGTTGCGCCACCGTAGACCTCTTCGACCATGTCTGCCAGCGCGAGAAGCTCCGCGGCGCCGTCGCCGACGTAGGCGGAGCCGTGCATCGTGGCGCATACCCGCGGCTGCAGCGCCGCCAGCCGCTCGATCCTCGAGCGCGTCTGCGGCGTCCACGGCACGTACCAGTCCAGGGGCGTGCTCCTCGAGTTCTCCAGCATGGCTCGCATCGCTCCGACCCGGCTCTCGGTGGCGACGTCCGGCACGTCGCCCACCTGATGCAGGAGGTCGGAGCAGAAGAGCACGCCGGCCGTCTCGTCGTACAGGTGGCCGGCGTCCCAGCCGTGCGGCAGGTGCGGGGTCGCCAGAAAGCGGAGGGTGTGCGCGCCGGTCGAGAAGGTCTCACCGTCGGCCAGCTGCCGCACCTTGCCGAACGCGTAGTCGCCGACGCTCACCAGGGCTCCATTGGCGCTGCAGGCGGCTTTGGCGTCGCGCGCCTCCTGCAGCCAGTAGTTGAGCGCCCCGCACTCGTCCGCCTCGAAGTGGCTGAAGGCGATCCAGCGCAGCGACGTCGGGTCCATGATCTGCCCCACCGCGTCGCGCACGCGCTCGAACATGCGCCGCGTGCCGGTGTGGTAGAGCAGCGGCTCTTTGTCGCGGATCAGGAACTGGCGGAACTGCAGATCGGCCTGCTCGATGTACGTGCAGATGCTGAACACGTCCGGCGCGATCTCGCTGATGGTGGTCATTCCGTACCCCCCCGTGCCGTTTGGGAAGTGTGCCTGCGCTGACCGTACCGCACATCCGCCCGGCGCGCCGTCTACGCCTTGCACGTTCCCGGCTGGCTTTCCTACGAAAATAAGCGTAGAATTGGACGGTCAACGGAAGGTTCCCCCTTGTACTGTCTCTCCCCCACACCCTCCCGCTCGTGAAGTCGCGCATCGCGGGCTCGTTCATCCTCCCCGGCACCGGCAAGGCCAGCGACAGGATCCCGGCTTACGAGCGCGGGCGCGTCTGCGAGGCCTGGGGATGCTCCACGATCCTCTCGAAGTACAACGCCTCGCACTTCTGCGCGATACACGATCCCGCCCGCGTGCGGGAGCGCCGCTCGTAGTCCCCGGCTCGTGCAGCCGCCCGGGCGCCTCGCGCGCCGGCGCGCCCGGGCGGCTGCTGTTCCCGTTCGCGCTGTTCTACGTCCTGGTCAAGACCCGCCCGCTGTCCGCACCGCCAGCGGGAGAAGGGACGTGACCGGCGGGCTGACCAGCCGGGCCTCGAGCGCTGGGAACGCCCCCAGCACCATGTCGACGAGCCGGCCGGTCGGTCGCGTGAGCGCGTCGGTGGCCGGGATGCCGAGCTCGAGCTCATAGACGATGATCGCCGCGCTGACCTCGGCGTCGGTCATATCCTCGTGGTTGAGGGTCAGACCGATGACCGGCGTGCCGGCGAACGCCCGCAGCAGGGCGATCTCGCTGGCCGCGGTCGGCGTGGGCACCAAGGGGAAGTCCCCGAGCATCTTGCGGGCCGGCGCGTGCTGCAGGATGACCGCGTTGGGGCGGGCGCCTCGCAGGATGAAGGTCGACGAAAGGTACGCGGGGTGGCTCAGCGCGCCTTGCCCCTCGACGATGATGACGTCCGGGTGCTCGGTCTCGTAGGCGTCTACGACCGCTGCCTCCATCTCCCCCGAGCAGAACTGGCAAGGGATGGCGTCCAGCGCCACGCCGTAGCGCGCGCCCTGGATGAGACCGGTCTGCCCGGTGCCCACCATGATCGCCTTGATGCCGCGCTCGTTGAGCGCGCGCGTGAGGATGACCGCCGTCGTGCGCTTGCCGATGGCGCCGTCGGTGCCGAGCACGGCGATGCGCGGGCAGCGAACCCGGTCGATGGCGCCGGTGAACATGCGCAGGTCCTTCTTGGCGCGGGGGCGGCGCACGTCGTCGATCAGGACGCCGTACTGGGCCGCGCACACGGTGAACTCGAGGTCGTCGTTCAGGAACTCGTGCAGGCCGTTGACGATGTACATGCCGCGGCGCATCGCGTCGATCACGATCCCCCGCTGGCGCGCCGAAAGCAAGCCGCTCAGCGGCGCCACGCCGATGATGAAGTAGTCGGGCACGCGGCCGGCCACGGCGATCGCGTCCGCGAGGTCGGCGCAGATCGGGATCCCGTTGGGGACGGCGTCGAGATAGTCGCCGGCGTCGCGCCCCGCCTTGGTGCTGTCGATCACCGCCAGGATCTGGTACTTCTCCGAGTGGCGCACCAGGCCGTTGGCGGTCTTGCCGTCGGCGGCGCCGAAGAACGCCTCCGAGTAGACGACTGCGGTCTTGCCGATCATGATGAACCTCCCGACTCTGGTCTTCTGCCGCCGTCGAAGCGCGGCGTGTGCCGCAGGAGCCCGGAGACGTCGAGACCCTGATGGAACGTGCCGACGTCCTGGCGCTCGAACAGCCGCCCGCGGCCGGTGACGACGGCGCTCTCGCCGCTGACGCGCAGCCACGAGCCCTCGTACAGCGCCAGCACGGCGCAGTCGTTCTCCTCGAGGAACTCGGCGATGCGCTCCTCCCGCGTCTCGCCCATGAAGGTCGAGGCGGGGTCGGCGTCGATGTAGTGCAGGTTGATCTGGAACGGCACGAGGCCGAGCGCGGCGAAGCTCGGCGGCCGGCAGATCGGCATGTCGTTGGTGGTGCGGATCGTGGGGCAGGCGACGTTGGTGCCGGCGGAGGCGCCCACGTAGCGGATGGCGCCCTCGCGCACGCGCGCTCCGAGCTTGTCGACCACGCCGAGCCGATAGAGGGAATCGAGCAGGCGGAAGGTGTTGCCGCCGCCCATCATCACGACCTCAGCCTCGAGGATCGCCCTGTCCGGGGCGCTCGCGCGATGAGCGGAGACGGCCTCGATGCCGAAGGCCCCGAGCGCCGCGATCGCCCTGTCCGCGTAGCCGTCCCAGTCCGCGAGCGCGTAGGGGATGAACGTCACGACGCGGCCGTCCGAGACGCCGGAGAAGGCCTCGGCGGCATGCGAGAACATCGTGCCGCCGTAGTTGGTGGAGTTCGAGAGCAGAAGCAGTTCCATGCGCGCGCCGATCTGGTCGGCCGGCCCAGGAAGCGATCACGAGAGCAAGCTGTTGCCGAGTCCGCGGACGGAGCGGGAGTCCCGCGGATACGAGGGCCGCGCGCTCGCGCGCGCGGAGGGACGGTGCGGAGCGGACCGGGCGGCCTGTCGGGGCCGCCCGATCCTGGTGTCCGGAAGAACGTTCTTAGAGCAGGGTCACCTGCGTCGCCTCGGGCTTGCCCTTCTGGCCCGTGGCTTCGGTGAACGACACGGCCTGACCCTCGGCGAGGGTCTGCGCGCCGCCCTGGATCTCGGAGATGTGCACGAACAGGTCGGCGCCGCCCTCACGCTCGATGAAGCCGTAACCCTTGTCTGCGTTGAACCACTTGACTTTGCCTTCTGCCATTTCAGTCTCATCCTCTCGCCCCACCGGGGCAACAAACGCAAAAAGCGACGTGAGCTTCACCGCCAGAGTGCGGTGTGCCACGTCGCAATCTCGCGAGCCGGGAATGACTCGCCTGCTAAAAATCTAGCACTTTTCGCGCGAAAACGCGAGGGCCGCCGTTGGGAGCCAGGGTAGTCAATTCGAGCTCAGGGCAGAAGTTCGAGCTCACCCCACTCCGATTCCGGCACGACCACGTTGCGGCGCGGCACCTGATGGGCGCCGCGGATGCTCACCACGACCGACGACTCGTCGCCGGAGCGACCCTCGGCGGAGTGTCCCTCGACAACGTGGCCCTCCTCGCCCTTGTAGCGGACGTGCCTGCCGAGTAGATCTTCGAGCCTCACACGTCCTCCTGGAGCACCACGTTCACGCCCGGCACCCCGGGAGGAGCGCCGTCGCTCGAGCCAGTAGCGTAGCACGCGGAGAGGCGGCGCCCCCGGCGTGGACTCGCCGCGGCCCGCCCTTGGACTGCCACGGACTGGAGTCCGCGTCAGGGTCTCCGGCCATCATCGTGCGGTAGAACCAGGTCCCCTTCTTGGCCATCTTGACGCCGAGCGAGTACTTGCCGGCGCCGTTCAGAGTGGCGGACTTCCAGTCGCGCCACTGACCGCCGCTCTTCCTGCGCTGGATCGTCACGGTCCCGGTCGCCGGCGTGCCCTTGCTGGACACCGCACCCGAGAACTTTCTGCGCGTTGTCGATCGTGGGCTGTGCTCGGGCGTGGTGGGCAGTGGTGAGGGGCATCGATCTGAGGCAACATCACGCAGTCGACCGCCCTGGCAGGTCGCGCTCCTGAATGGGGGGTCCAGTCCAGCCGCATCTACCTGCCGACGTGGAACCCGGGGCGACCCACCCTGCCGGTGTGAAACACATTAGAAGAACATCGAAATTGCCATCAATACAATAACTACAATGATTCCTTCTCTACTACCTCTCAGGCCTTAGCAAGCTTGGAAAACCCCAAAACACTTTGACTATCCAATGAAGAACTGGCCTGCTGTTATCCGACTCTGAATTCAATTGATACCATGTCTGGGTCATATACGTAGAAATATGTGCTGTTCTCATCGGGCTTCCTGATCTCTGTAGCATTGTAGCCCATGTCGAGTGCCTGCTGCTGTTTCGTAACAATGCCCTCTTCATCTGTGAAGAAGCAGGCTACAAAACCCTTTGTTGTGCACTTGTCACCTCTGGATGCACATACCAGTTCCACTTCAATCTCACCACTCTCGTCTTCCATGAAGCAGAGCGATGCCCTTCCCAGAGTCTCTTCGCCTGCCGCAATTTCTCTGAATGGTTTCAACCCAACGAAATCCTGATAAAACTTCTTCGATGCTTCAATATCTCTGCACATGATTGTCATTCTGAACTTCTTCATTTTAACCTCCATCTCGCAGCAATGCTGCGATATAGATAGGGATGAAACAACCTCGGTCGCCCCGGGTTGACGGAAGCTGCGCTTCTTGGAGGATCGTATCCTCAAGGAAGCGAGACCGTCTGGCAAGCTCCTCTCGAGTGGGGCGAAGGCCAGCAGGTCGAAACGCCAGCGCTCCTTCTGCAGATCGTAGGTCACGAACCGAGAGCGCACTGCGTTGCCGACAGAGGTGGCCGGGTTCGCCTGGACATTCTCGTAGGCCTTCAGGTAGACCGCCTCGTACTTGACGGATCGCCAGAGCCGCTCGCTGAAGACGTTGCCTGGGCCAGCGCCCGCGGCCGTCCATGCTGATCGCCACCCCGTGATCACGCAGCACGCCGGTGAAGTCCGCGCAAGTGAACTGCGCGCCCTGGACGCTCGCATGTATGTCACGTGCTTGAGAGCAGGACGTGGTAGACCTCCCGCGCAACAGAGCGTTTCAGGCATCGAATGATCTCGCGCTTGCTGAGGCCTTCGGCCAAGCGCCGCTCCACGTAAGCCTTGGTACGCGTGTCGCGACGCCTGCGGCAGACGACGATCATGTGGAGCGCCGAGTTGGCCTGGCGGTCGCCACCACGGTTCCGGCGCTGGCGCACCGTCTTGCCGGAGGAGGCTGGGATGGGGCAGGCGCCGCAGCGCATGGCGAAGCCGGCCTCGGAACGCGACCGCTGCCGGTTCTGGCCGGCAGTAACCAGGAGCTCGCCGGCGTTCTGGGTGCCGACGCCCGGCAGCGCGAGCAGGCCAGGAGCAAGCTCGCCGACCAGGGGCTCGATCAGGCGCTCGAGATCGCCGCTCTCATCGCTGAGCTCGAGGATGCGCCGCGCCAGGCTGCGCAGGGCGATCCTTGTCGCCACCAGCGCGTCGCGGTAGGCGGTCGTGTCCGGCCGCCAGGCGGCGCAGGTGCGCAGACGGCGCATCCTGGTCCTGTGGCGCCGCTGGTCGCGGACCTCATCGGGAGCGGCGACGATCGTGTTGTGAAGCTGCCGGAGCGTGGCGCGTCGGCAGCGCACGGCAGTCCTTGCGCGTCGTGCGCAGTACGCGCCGCGCCTCCACGGCGCCGTCACGCTCCTTGGCGACCTGGACGCGCTGGCCGGTGAGCGCCGCGCGCGCCGCAGCCATGGCGTCCAGGCCGTCGTCCTTGCCGGCCGCGCGCCGCAGAGACCTGTCGGGTCCCGTGACCGCGAGGACCGGCACGCCTGCGCGTGCAAGGCCGACGCGTTGCAGGCCGCCGAAGGAGGCGCACCAGGCAAGCGTCTTGCGGTAGCCCTGTGGGGTGGTCGCGAAGCTCTTGGTCGCGAGCGCCTCGCCGCTCGCAGCGACCACGGCCGCGGTATGCAGATCCTGGTGGGTGTCGATGCCGCCGATGACCTCGCGGGTCGCGGCTGGCATGCTGTGCATGGCGGCTCCCTTCGCGTCGCTGATCGGGGTCGGCACCGGCCTTGCCCGACGCCGGACACGACAGTGAAGGGACGCCTGTGCGGTCAGGCTCTCATCAGGTCACGTGCATCGGTCGAGGCCGGAACCTCGACCGGCTGCCCCGAGTGGCCGACACGTCCGGGGAATGACACGCGTGTGCTCGATCGGAGTGCGGGTCAGGCCACCAGGGGCGAGCCGGCGCCGCACATCCTCTCGCGTCGAGCGGTGTTCGGGTCAGACCACGCGAGGAAGCTGGTCAGCACATGCTCACTGTCGGTGTTGAAGACCCGCGGCGCGCCGTAGCGCGCCGCCACCCTCGATGCAGAAGGCGGCGTCGAGCGTGGTGGAAAGCCGCCAGGAGAGCACCCGCCGGCTCGCCCAGTCCATGACCGCCGTGAGGTAGCAGAAGCCCCTGCGCATCGGGAGGTAGGTCACGTCGGTCGCCCAGACGTGCCCGGCCTCGCAGATCTCGAGACCGCGCAGGAGGTAGGGGTAGATCTTGTGGCCCGGGGCCGGCTTCGAGAGCCTGCGCCTCGGGGCGATGGCCGTGATGCCCATGCGGCGCATGAGGGTGGCGACGCGCTGCCGTCCGACGGCGAAGCCGCGGGCCAGCAGCTCGCCCCTGAGCCGCCTGATGCCGTAGAAGGGCAGCTCGGTGTGGACCTCGTCGATCGCCGCCATGAGCTTCCCCTCCAGGAGCTGGCGCTTCCACGTGGTGATCACGCCCGGGTGCACGTCGAAGCGTTCGGCGATCGCGATGATGGGCTGCTCGCCCCTCACCGCCTCGAGGGCGACCTTGGCCTTGAAGGCCGGCGAGTGGTTGCGGCGTGGGCGTCGTGACATCAGTGCTGTTCCTCCTCGGTCTGCTGCCGCGAAGCAGTATCACCTATCGGGCTGTCCGAATGCGCCCGGCCGCCTCTGTCACGGGAGCTCTGGGGATCCTGGACGAAGACCGAGAGGAGTCACGATGTTGCCCTGTGCATCGAACCGTAGCCACAGCCGCGTCGCGCTGGTCTCGATTCCATCACGCCCTGCGAGGGCAGATAGGCATCCCTCCGAGACGAGCAGCCGTCCTACTTCTGATGTGTTCGCGATGTGGACGATGCGGACGTCCTCGAGGCTATGTGGGCGAACCGTTGCCAATGCCGCGGCAACCGCATCGCGCTCCGTCGGCAAGGTGAGGGGCAGCCGAACGTCTTCGGGCACGCACGCCGTGACCGCGTTGATGGCAGTCACGTCGAAATCGATGGCTTCGACCAGGCGTGGAGTGGCAACATCGACGAAGCCGAGGCCAGAGGCATTACCGTGCGAACCTGGGGTCAGTCCTCTGACCAGAATCCGGGCGATGCGCGGCCGCGTGCGCTGGACGGACCATCGACTGATGGTCCGTCCGATGACGTTCGGATCAAGTCCGGCGCCGCTGATGTCCTTGCCCATCTCATCGACGATCAGCAAGTCGACGTCATCGAGCGGCAGACCTGGCAGCAAGGCGCGAGCCTCCGTCTGAAGCAGAAGTTCGACAAGCTCAATCTCCCTGGCGGGGACCAACCTGAGCTCACAGACGTGATGGTCTTGGTTCTCGAGGACCGCGGCGCCAAACGTGACCGGAAGAGTTCGTAGAAGCTCGCGACCGCACCGCCGGATGATCTCGCCGAGGTCGTCGCTAAGCGCCGCTCGATGATAGGCGTCGGCGCCCACCTGTTTGCCCAGCCCGATGCAGAGCATCTTCAGCAACCCGCTGCCCATGAGCCCTGCAAAATCGGTATGCGGCTTCACACGATTGATGAGGACTACTCCGTCAGCTTCGTGCACGAAGCGGTCTACGAATAGGGGGGTGCCGGCGACCTCACCCATCTTGATGACGTCCATGGTGGCGCGCAGAGGAACACCCATCGACGCCTCCGTAATCCCCAACGAGGCGAGCAAGTCCACTTGTCCCTCCGCAGTCGCTCCGCCGTGGGAGCCCATGGCCGGAACGATGAACGGACGGCAGCCTGAGTTGAGTAGCTCTTGGACCACGCGGCGAACGATCTCCTGCAGGCGGTCGATACCTCTGCTGCCGACCGCCACGGCAATCTCGGTACCCGGGTCCAATCTGACGCTGTCGCGCAGGCGGCGCCACTCCCTCCTGAATGCCGTCCCCACATCGATGGCGGGAGGCACCGCGAAGCGCTGCTCCACCAGCCGAAAGGCGGGCAGCTCGACGTGATCCACGGACAGAGCCTGCACCACGGGGAGGATCGCGCCGCGCCTACTCATCGTGCCTCCTGGAGCCGCGGTCCCCGGCTGGAACGGGGTCATCGGCGACCACCCACACGAACACCTCCCGCGGCCCGTGTACGCCGACGACGTGGACTGACGCGATGTCTGCCGTGTTGCTGGGGCCACTGATGAAGCTCATGCAGCTCGCCAATGGAGCTTCCTCCGACGCGATTGCGCGCAGCACGTCGCCCAGAGTCTCGAGTATGCGACCTTCGGGCACGATGACCCCGATGGCCGGGGGCAGCAGGGAATAGCCGCGGCGCTCGTCGGCACTGCTCTTCACCACGACCGTGCCGGTCTCGGCCGCAGCCCACGCGGCCTCGGAGAGCCCAAACGCCGCCTCCCGCGCCTCGACAGTCCGCTGCTCGGCGATGCCCCGCCAGCTGAGGCCTGGTGCGCACGCCACGCTCCCCCAGGATCGCTCGCGCATCAATCGTTCTACCGCGTTCCTCACCTCCTGCTGGGAGGCGACGAGTCGGACCACGACGCCAAGCTCGCCGAGCCGATCGACGAACAGGTCGATGCGTTCCCGGGATCTGAGCACACGATGCTCGGACAGGTTCAGCGGCGGCGAGACGTTCTGCTGGGACACTCCCGCGGCAAGGTGCGACGGCGATCTGGT
>CAVOMB010000112.1:0-3010 GCA_963696935.1 uncultured Thermoleophilia bacterium
GGCCCGGCCGACTGGTTGCGCCTCCAGGAGCACATGGCCACGTTCGGCTGGGGGGTCAAGGGGGACCGATCGTTTGCGTCGCCACCAAGGACCTGGCCCTTCGATGTGTATCCGATCTGGTACAAGTGGTCCGTCGGCCCGTCGGGGACGACCGGGCTGCTGGCGATCGGCAACTTCCTGCTGTGGTGGGCGAGCGTCCTGGTATGGGTCGTGCTGGGGATGCTCGCCATCCTGCGCCGCGACTGGCGACTCGGGGTCGTCCCGGCGCTCGTCGGAGCGCTGTACCTGCCGTGGCTGCTCACCACGCGGCAGACCTACATCTACTACATGGTGCCGGTGGTCCCGTTCCTCGCCATCCTTGTCGCCACTGCTCTGGGGAGGACCGCCGGAGCGCCGTGGGCTCTGCCGCCGAGCGTACGAACGGAGAGCGGTGTTGGAGTGCCGCTCGCCGCGGGCGCGGAGGGGAGCGGCGAGCACCGCGTCCGCAGAGTCACCGCCTGGGCCTTCTGTGGCGCCTGCGCGGTCGTCGGCGCCCTGTACGTGCCGTTCGTACTGGGAGTGCCCGTCCCGTTCGACTACTACGTGTTCCTGACGCCGTTCACGACCTGGAAGTAGCGGCGGTCGGAGAACAGCGCGAACAGGACAGCCCAAGCGACGGCATCCGTCTTGGGTAGCTTCATGCCGGTATCTCTACGGCGACAGAGTCGGGCGCCGCACGCGGTATGATACGCTTCGGAAGGTCAATGAGCGGTACGTGATTTCCAGAAAGGGGCGCTGCATGGACTCCTCCCTCGCCACACTTGCTATGAGCACCCCGACGATGGTGCTGAGCTACGCAGCGGCGTTCTTCTTCGTCGTGGTGGCGATCGCCGCCGTTTACGCGCTGTTCAAGGCGGGCGGCACGCTCCAGCGCGTCGACACCGTGCTCGGCGACGTGGACCGTGAGGCCGTCCCGCTCCTGCAGAAGGCCGGCACGACGCTGGATGGCGTCAACGCCAACCTCGGCAACGTCGACCAGATCACCAAGGACGTCGCCGACATCACCGACAAGATCGACAACATGGCCACCGCGGTCGAAGGTGCCGTGAGCACCCCGGCGCGCAAGGCGGCTTCGTTCAGCGCGGGCGTCCAGGGCGCCGTCACGAGCTTCATGCGCCGCGACAAGACCGCGCCGCCCGGCAGCGCCCCTCGCCCCGCCGGCGCAGCCGCCCCGGAAGGGGCCGGGTCGACACCGTCCGCCGCAGCGGCGGCCGACGCCGCAGCGGCGGCCGACGCCGCGGCGGCGGCCGACGCCGTAGCCCAGGATGCCGCCGACGCCGCCTCCGCGACCGCGGACGCGGCAGAGGCCGCCGCATCGGATGTCGCCGCTGCCGCCAAGGACGCGGTGGCCGGCGCGCCGGAGACCGACGCGAAGGTCTGAAATGGGGCTGTCTACCAAGCTCATCGTGAGCAGCGCCGTCGCCGGCGCCGCCCTCACCATGTACGTGCGCACCCGTCACCAGCGGACCGGCGAAGCCTACCTGTCCATCGTGCGCCAGTTGCCGGGTCACGCCCTGCGTCGGGCCGGCGACACCAAGGTGCGTGCCGCGAGGGCACTCGAGGCCGGCAAGACCGCCGCGCGCGCCCATGACGAGGAGTTCACGCGGCAGCTCGACGCCGCCGGTGCGCCCCCCGGCGCCTGAGGCCTCAGATGGCTGAGACGATCTCCCTCGAGGTGCCGCCGACGCTGAGCGCCCTCTCCACCGTGCGTATGGTGGTGGGCGGTCTCGGCGCGCGTCTGGACTTCTCGCTCGAGGATCTCGACGACCTGTACCTCGCGCTCGACCGCCTGCTCGAGGCGGCCCTGGACGCGGAGGAGCTCGTCGCCATCCGCGTCCTCGTGCAGCTCGAGGACAGCACGTTGCGCGTGAGTGCCGGGTCGTTCACCTCGAGCGATCTGCGCGACCAGATCTCCGTCACCCCGGGTGACTGCATCGACCTCTGCATCATGCTGCGACGCCTCGTCGACGACGTGATGCTGCAGGAGGAGGACGGCTGCTTCTGCGTCGTGCTGACCAAGCACAGGTCGGAGGCGTCCGCGTGAGCGCGCGCGACGAGAGAAGAGTCAGCGACCCGCTGGACCTCGAGTCGCTGCCGGGCCAGGCGCGACGCATCGTGGACGATGAGGAGGAGGCCGAGGGCGCGGAGACCGCGCACGACACGCCCTCCCCCGATCCGGAGGGCCGGGGCAAGGCGGACTCCGAGAAGCTCGACCAGTACCTGCTCAGGGTCTACCACAGCTGGAAGGACAGCGACGATCCTCAGGTCGTCGACGATCCTCTCCAGCGCAAGCGCGCCATCGAGGCGCGGCAGCAACTCATCACCATGTACCTGCCGCTGGTGCGCTCTCTCGCGCGGCGCTACGCGTCGCGCGGCGAGCAATTCGACGACCTGGTCCAGGTCGGCGCCATCGGCCTCATCAAGGCCATCGACCGCTTCGACCTCAGTCGTGGCGTGGAGCTCACCACCTACGCCACGCCCAACATCGTCGGCGAGATCAAACGCTACTTCCGCGACAAGGGCTGGTCGGTACGCGTCCCGCGCGGCCTCCAGGAGCTCAACATCCGCCTCAACAAGGTCATCGACGAGCTGGTGCCCAAGCTGCAGCGCTCGCCGACCATCAACGAGCTTGCCGAGGCGGCCAACGCCACCCCTGAACAGGTACTCGAGGCGCTCGAGACCAGCCAGGCCTACAACTCGGTCTCGCTCCAGGCGTCGCCCAACGGCGAGTCGGGCGAGGAGGACGCCGGCCTCATCGACTATCTGGGCGGCGAAGAAGAGGCCTACGACACCATGGAAGACCGCACCACGCTCGCGCCCGGCTTCGCGAAGCTCGACAAGCGCGAGCGGTACATCCTCCACCTCCGCTTCTTCGAGGGACTGACGCAGAGTCAGATCGCCGAGCGTGTGGGCATATCCCAGATGCACGTTTCGCGCCTCATCAGGCGCTCGCTCGAGAAGCTTCGGGAAG
>CAVOMB010000113.1:0-12655 GCA_963696935.1 uncultured Thermoleophilia bacterium
TCCGCGCTGGACGAGCGGCGTGAACAGGTCGGTGTCGAAGACGTTGGTCACGCCCGGCGAGACGCCGGCTATGCGCTCGAGCCCCATGCCGGTGTCGATGCTGCCCTTGGCGAGCGGCGAGGTGACCGGATTCGTCCATGTCGTACTGGACAACACCAGGTTCCAGTACTCAGGCAGCGGTCGCAGTCGCAGCCCGGCTTGCACTCCGGGGTCGTCGCATCCCATCTCGGGGCCGAAGTCGTAGTAGAGGCCGGCAGGGCCCGCAGCGGCCGGTAGGCCGGCCGGGCCCCGGAAGTTGTCGCTGCGCCCGAGGCGGACGATGCGGTCCTCGGTGAATCCGCGAGACTTCCAGATCTCGCACGGCCTCTCTCCGCGGGCACCGCGTCGTCGCCGCCGAACACGCTCACCCAGACCTTGTCCCTGGGGATGCCGAGCTGATCGGACAGCTCGAGGGACCACTGGATGGCCTCCGCCTTGAAGTAGTCGCCGAACGAGAAGTTGCCCAGCATCTCGAAGAAGGTGAGGTGGCGAGCCGTCTTGCCCACGTTCTCGATGTCCGAGGTGCGGAACGAGCGCTGGCAGGTGGTGATGCGCGTGGCCGGGGGCGTCTCCACCCCGAGGAAGTAGGGCTTGTACTGCTGCATGCCGGCGGTGGTGAACAACACGCTGGCGTCTCCCTCAGGGACGAGGCCCGCCGGTTCCCCGGCCAGGTGCCCTCGCTCGACGAAGAAGTTGCGATACAGGTCACGGATGTCGGCAGCGTTCACGGAGGGTGTCCTTGGTGCGTGGATGTGCGTCGAGCCGAGGGCTGTCGTCGGACGAACGCGGCGGCATCGGGTTGTCGATAGATCGGCGATCTCGACAACCCGATGCCGCCGCGTTCGTCCGACGACGAGCGCTAGGCTCGAACGCACATCCACGCACCAAGGACACCCTCCGTGAACGCTGCCGACATCCGTGACCTGTATCGCAACTTCTTCGTCGAGCGAGGGCACCTGGCCGGGGAACCGGCGGGCCTCGTCCCTGAGGGAGACGCCAGCGTGTTGTTCACCACCGCCGGCATGCAGCAGTACAAGCCCTACTTCCTCGGGGTGGAGACGCCCCCGGCCACGCGCATCACCACCTGCCAGCGCTCGTTCCGCACCTCGGACATCGAGAACGTGGGCAAGACGGCTCGCCACCTCACCTTCTTCGAGATGCTGGGCAACTTCTCGTTCGGCGACTACTTCAAGGCGGAGGCCATCCAGTGGTCCCTCGAGCTGTCCGATCAGCTCGGCATCCCCAGGGACAAGGTCTGGGTGAGCGTGTTCGGCGGCGACGACCAGGTGCCCGCGGACGAAGAGGCCGTCGAGATGTGGAAGTCTCACGGCTTCACCGAGGACCGCATCGTCCGCCTCGGGCGCAGCGACAACTTCTGGGGCCCGGCCGGGCCTACCGGCCCCTGCGGGCCCTGCTCGGAGCTCTACTACGACTTCGGCCCCGAGATGGGATGCGACGACCCGGAGTGCAAGCCGGGCTGCGACTGCGACCGCTACCTCGAGTACTGGAACCTGGTGTTCGTCCAGTACGACATGGACGAATCCGGTCACCTCGCCCCGCTCGCCAAGGGCAGCATCGACACCGGCATGGGGCTCGAGCGCATAGCCGGCATCTCGCAGGGCGTGACCAACGTCTTCGACACCGACCTGTTCACGCCGCTCGTCCAGCGCGGAGCCGAGCTGGCCGGCGTGACCGCCGGTTCGTCGCCGGCCGTCACCCGCGCCCTGCGCACCATGGCCGAGCACGCCCGCGGCGCCTCGTTTCTCATCATGGACGGCGTGTTGCCGGGCAACGACGGCCGCGACTACGTGCTGCGCCGCATCATCAGGCGCGCCGTGCAGCAGGCTGTGGCCATCGGCGTCGAGAAGCCCTTCCTGGCGACCCTCACGGACGCCGTGGTCGACGTCATGGGCGGCGCCTACCCGGCGCTCGTGGAGGCGCAGCCCGAGATCCGGCGCGTGGTGGACGAGGAGGAAGTACGGTTCCGCCGCACTCTCGAGCAGGGCATGGGCATCCTCGAGGAGGCGCTGCGGCGCGCCCGCGACGCCGGCGCGGAACTGCCCGCCGAGGTCGCGTTCGAGCTGCACGACACCTACGGGTTTCCGTTCGACCTCACGCGGGAGATCGCCACCGAGCAGGACATGACGGTCGACGAGGAGCGCTTCAGCCGCCTCATGGACGAGCAGCGCGAGCGCGCCCGCTCCGCCCAGAAGGAGGGTACGTTCGCCTCCGGTCCGGGTGAGGTCGAGGACTTCCAGCGCCGCTACACGGAGACCGCCTCGGAGTTCGTCGGCTACGAGCGGCTCGAGGTCTTCACCGTCGTGCGCGCCCTCGGCGAGCTCAGCGGCGGTCGCGTGGCCGTCAAGCTGGCCGAGTCGCCGTTCTACGCCGAAGGCGGCGGGCAGATCGCGGACACCGGCTGGATCCACACCGACTCCGGCAAGCTGGAGGTCGAGAACGTCGTCAAGTTCGTCGACGACCAGGTCATCGTGGCGCGCCCGGTCGAGGGCAAGGTCGTGGAGGGTGAGCGCGCCAAGGCGATGGTCAACGCCGTGCGCCGCCACCAGACGGCCTGCAACCATACGGCGACCCACCTGCTGCACAACGCCCTGCGCATCGTGCTCGGCGAGCCTGTGCGCCAGGCCGGGTCTCTCGTCAGTCCCGAGCGACTGCGCTTCGACGTGTCGGTGCGCGAGGCGCCGACCGTGGAGCAACTGCACCAGGTCGAGGACCTGGTGAACCGGCGCATCACGGAGAACCACGCGGTGCGCCCGTTCGTGACCACCCGCGAGTACGCCGCCGAGATCGGGGCCATCGGCCAGTTCGAAGAGAAGTACGGTGAGTTCGTTCGCGTGCTCGAGATCGACGACTTCAGCCGCGAGCTCTGCGGCGGCACGCACGTCTCGTCCACCTCGCAGATCGGCCTCTTCAAGATCACGTCCAGCCAGTCCGTAGGCGCGAACACGCGGCGCATCGAGGCCATCACTTCGGCTGCGGCGATCGAGCACTATCGCGGGCTCGAGCACGAGTGGGACGGCCTGGCCGCCGGCCTCAAGGTGAGGCCGGACCGCGTCTCCGTGACCGTCGAGAAGCTGGCCGCCCAGGTCCACGACCTCGAGAAGAAGCTCAAGGCGGCCGAGAGTGGGGAGCGCAAGGACTTCGCCGCGGAGCTGCTCGCCGCCGCTGCCGATGCCGGCGGCATCGCCATCGTGGCGGGCTCGCCCGAGGTCCAAGACGCAGACGAGCTCCTCGCGCTCTGCGACGAGGTGCGCGCCAGACGGCCCGACTCCGTCACGCTGCTGGCGTCGGCGGTGGACGGCCGCGTGGCCGCCGTGGTCGCGGCCGGGGACGCCGCCGTGGGTCGCGGCGTCAAGGCCGGCGACGTCATGAAGGCCATGCTGCCGGCCATCGGCGGCAAGGGCGGCGGCAAGCCCACGCTGGCGCGGGGCGGCGGCTCTGAGGTGGACGGCATACCGGCCGCCCTCGAGGCCGGCGCCGCCGCTGTCAGGGCAGCGCTCGGCGGCTGAGCGAGGCCGCCGGCGTGAAGGTCGTCGCGCTCGATCACGGCACCGCCCGTACGGGCGTGGCCGTGTGCGATGAGACAGAGACGATAGCGCGGCCGCTCACCGTGGTCGAACGCGTCGGCAGCGACGCCGGATTCGCCACCCTGCTGACCCTGCTCGAGACCGAGCGGCCGGCGCGCGTCGTGGTAGGCTTGCCGCTGTCGCTCGACGGCCGCGAGCACGGCCAGGCGCGCGCCGTCAAGGCGTTCGCCGCGCGCCTTCGCACCGCCGTGGACGTCCCGGTCGAGCTGTTCGACGAGCGCTTCACCACCACGCTCGCGGACCAGCGCGGCGGGACCGCGCCGCGCGACGCGCGCGCCGCCGCGACGCTGCTCGAGGACTACCTCAGGACGGTGCATGGCCAGACGACCTGACGACGCAGCCGACAGACCCGCCTTCACCGGGCAGCGCCCGCCCGGCGGAGGCTGGCAGCGCTATCAGCCGGGTACCTCTGCCGGTGGCGACCGCGCCGTGGAGCGGGGCCGCGGCGCCGGCGGCGGGCACCGGCGCAGGAACCGCCTCTGGGGGTATCTCCTGGTCGGCATCCTGGCGCTGATCGTCGGGGCCGGGGTCGGCTACGCGCGCGCCTACTTCTCCGACGGCGAGGTAGGGGGGACGGTCACCGTCGTGGTCAAGGAGGGCTCCACGCTTCGCGGCATCGCGCAGCAACTGGAGCAGAAGGCCGTGGTCAAACACGCTCGTGCGTTCGAGATCCGCGCCGACGCGGACGGCTACGCCACGCGGTTCATGCCGGGCACCTACACCTTCCGGGTCAACGAACCCTACGAGACGCTGGTCGCCAAGCTGCTCAGGGGCACCAAGGCGGACGCGGCCAAGGTGTCCATACCCGAGGGGACGACTCTGCGGCAGGCGGCCACCATCGTCTCCGGCGCGGTCAAAGCGATACCGGAGCGCGCCTACATCAAGGTGGCGCGCGACGACCCGCCCCCGTTCAAGCTGCAGGGCTACAAGCGGGGTACGACGCTCGAGGGCATGCTGTTCCCGGCTACGTACGACGTGCTGCCCAAGAAGGCGTCGGCCTACGCTTTCGTCAAGACCCAGCTCGCCACGTTCGACACGTATTTCTCCAGGGTCGACATGAAGCGCGCGAAGGCGGCGAACCTGACCGCGTACGACGTCGTGATCATCGCGTCGATGATCGACCGGGAGGCGCTGGTGCCGTCCGAGCGGCCGGTCGTGGCGGCGGTCATCTGGAACCGTCTGCGCAAGGACATGCTGCTGCAGATCGACGCGACCATCCAGTATGCGCTGGGCAAGACCAAGCCCGTGCTCACCTACGACGACCTCAAGATCGACTCGCCGTACAACACCTACAAGCACCTCGGGCTCCCGCCGACGCCCATCTCGAATCCGGGACTCGCGGCGCTCGATGCGGCGGCGAACCCGTCGATCGACAAGTACCTGTACTACGTCGCGCGCAACGACGGCACGGGGCGCCACTATTTCTCCACCACCTATGAGCAGTTCCTGGTCGACAAGGCCAAGTCGGAGGCCGACGCCCAGTAGCTCCGGCCGGCCGCAGCGTCGGCGCGCAGGAGGCGGCGGGCCGGCGGCCAATGTAGGGAAGAGCCCGCGGGGCAACCGGCAGAAGGGGGAGATCTGGTCAGCGGGACCACACACGTCATAGGCATCATCGGCGACCCCGTGTCGCACTCGCTCTCGCCGCGGTTGCACAACGCGGCGTTCGCCGCGCTGGGGCTGGACTACGTGTACGTGCCTCTGCCCGTGCGCGGGGAGGATGTGGCCGCCGCGGTCCTGGGTCTGGCGGCCCTCGGCTTCCGCGGCGCCAACGTCACGATCCCGCACAAGGCAGCGGTCATCCCCTTCCTGGACGAGATCTCGGAGGACGCCCGCCTGGCCGACGCCGTGAATACCATCGCGGTGGAGGGCGGCCGCCTCCACGGGTACAACACCGACGTGGAAGGGGTTCGCGGAGCGCTGGTCGCCGCCGCCGGCGACACGCTCGTCGGCGAGCCGGCGCTCGTGTTCGGCGCCGGCGGGGCGGCGCGCGCGGCGGCTCTGGCGCTCGCGCGCCTCGGGTGCCCACTCACGATCGTCAATAGGACGCCGGCGGCAGCCGAGCGCCTGGCGGCGCTCGTGGCGGCGGGCGTCACGGGTGCGCGCTGCGACTGGCTGGCGTTGTCCGATCTGACGGCCGGCGACGTCCGCCGCCAAAGGGTCGTCGTCAACGCGACCTCCCTTGGGATGGCAGGCGAGGGTAAAGTCCCTGCGCTGCTGGCCGATAACGTCACTGCGGGGCAGGTCGTATTCGACGCGGTATACGCTTCGGGACCAACGGACTTCCTCGTGACGGCGCAGGCGGCCGGAGCCATCGTCGTCGATGGCTTGACGATGCTGCTGGGACAGGCGGCCGAGGCGTTCAGCCTCTGGACCGGTGTGCCGGCGCCGCTGGAAGTGATGCGAGATGCCGTCCGACGATGACAGGACGACCCGTTTACAGACACCCGGATTCCTGACCGGGGACCAAGGAGAGACGCTGGAGCCCTTCATCGATCCTGCCGAGAACGTCGCCGCTCAGCCGGGGGCCACGCCCCCGAGCGCGGCGGACGCCGTCGACGCGTTCCTGAGCGACGACGACGTGCCGGCCGGCGGCATGATCCAGGGACTCGAGTTCTTCGAGTCGGTGGAGGCCGCGCCGCCCGAGGGCGTGCCTGAGGGGTCCTCGCCGGCAGTCGCCGAGCGCCGGCCTGAGGATCTCGGGGAGCCGGACGAGTCGATCGTCCGCAGCCAGCGCACCAGTAAGCTCCGCCTCGGCGACATCCTCAAACAGATGGGCCTCGTCACGGACGAGCAGGTCGAGAACGCGCTGGCGAACCAGAAGGACACGCGCAAGCGCCTGGGCCAGGTGCTTCTCGAGGAGGGCATCGTCACCCAGCTCGACCTGACTAAGGCGCTGGCGCAGAAGTTCGGCGTCAGCTTCCTCGACCTCACGTCGACCCGCTTCGACGGCGCCGCGACCGCCTACATCGACGAGAAGCTGGCGCGCCGCTACGGCGCCGTGCCGGTGCGCTTCCTCGACGACAACACCCTGCTCGTGGCGATGATCGACCCGCAGAACCTGCCTGCGCAGGAGGACCTCGCCATCATCACCGGCTTTCCGATCCAGCCGGCGATCGCCAGCGAGGAGGACGTCTTCGGCGCCATCGCCAAGTTCTACCGCGAGAAGGCCGATGTCGGCGAGAGCACGGACGGGAGTGTGGCCGAGGGCGACGAGGAGTCGATCACCGACATCCGCGAGGCGACCGAAGAGGCGCCGATCGTCAAGCTCGTGAACTACGGTGATCGCACAGTCCGTCGACGACTCCGCCACCGACATCCACTTCGAGCCGCAGGCCAAGGAGCTCGTCGTGCGGGTCCGCGTCGACGGCGTGCTGCACGAGATCATGTCCATCCCGCGGCGCATGCAGTCGGGCGTGCTGAGCCGCCTCAAGATCATGGCCGACCTCGACATCGCCGAGCGCCGCGTGCCTCAGGACGGGCGCATCGGCCTCATGGTCGGCGGCAAGCCCATCGACATGCGTGTCGCCACCTTGCCGACGGTGTACGGCGAGAAGGTCGTCATGCGTCTCCTCGACAAGTCGAACGTGATGCTCGACCTCAAGGACCTCGGCTTCGCCAGAAGGCGCTCAAGCGCTTTCGACGCTCGTTCACCAAGCCCTACGGCGCCATCCTGGTCACCGGCCCGACCGGTTCCGGCAAGTCCACGACGCTGTACGCGGCGCTCAACATCCTGAACAGTCCCGAGAAGAACATCATCACGGTCGAGGACCCGGTCGAGTACCGCCTCACCGGCATCAACCAGGTGCAGGTGAACACGCGGGCCGGCATGACGTTCGCCGCGGCCCTGCGCTCGATCCTCCGCTGCGACCCGGACATCGTGATGATCGGCGAGATCCGCGACCGCGAGACGGCCATGATCGCCGTCGAGTCGGCGCTCACCGGCCACCTCGTGCTCAGCACCCTGCACACCAACGACGCTCCCGGCGCGCTCTCCCGCCTCACCGAGATGGGCATCGAGCCGTTCCTCACGTCGTCCGCGGTCGACGCCGTGCTGGCCCAGCGCCTCGCGCGGCGCCTGTGCAAGACCTGCAAGGAGCCTTTCACGGCGACCCAGGAGATGCTGCGCAAGAACGACTTCCCGCCCGAGGTTTGTGACCGGGATGACGTCGTCTTGTACCGTGCGAAAGGCTGCTCGAGGTGCAACAATACCGGCTATAAGGGGCGGCTGGGGCTCTACGAGGTGATGGTCGTGAGCGAGGCCATCCGCCGGCTCACCGTCGAGCGCAAGAGCGCCGACGAGATCGGCCGTGTGGCGGCGGCGGAGGGCATGAAGTCACTGCGCGAAGACGGCATCGACAAAGTCCTGCTGGGCATGACCTCCGTCGAGGAGATCGCCCGCGTGATCATCTGATCTGACAATCCTGGCGAGGAAGTGAACATGGATCTGGTCGACGTCCTTCTCGAAGTGCTGGAGCGAGACGCGAGCGACCTTCACCTCACGGTGGGGTCGCCGCCGATCATCCGCATCAACGGGCAGCTCGAGCGGCTCGACTACCCCCGGCTCAGCGCCAACGACACGCGCGAGCTCATCTACTCCATCCTGTCGCAGGACCAGCGGCAGCGGCTGGAGAACGAGTGGGAGATCGACTTCTCGTACTCGGTGCCGGGGCGTGCCCGGTTCCGCGTCAACGCGTACTTCCAGCGCAACAGCCTCGGCGCGGCGTTCCGGCTCATCCCGATCAACATCAAGAAGCTCGAGGACCTCGGCCTGCCGCAGGCGCTGCACGACCTGACGCAGCAAGCCGCGCGGCTTCGTGCGTGGTCACCGGCCCGACCGGCTCGGGCAAGTCCACCACGCTCGCGGCGATGATCGACGAGATCAACGAGACCCGCGACGAGCACATCATGACGATCGAGGACCCGATCGAGTTCCTCCACCGCCACAAGAAGTGCATGGTGAACCAGCGCGAGGTGGGCGCGGACACCAAGAGCTTCAACCGCGCCCTCAAGAGCGTGCTGCGCCAGGACCCGGACATCATCCTGGTGGGCGAGATGCGCGACACCGAGACCATGGCGCACGGCCCTGACGGCCGCCGAGACCGGCCACCTCGTGTTCGCGACCCTGCACACCCAGGACGCCCCGCAGACCATCGACCGCATCATCGACGTGTTCCCGCCGCACCAGCAGGAGCAGATCCGCGTGCAGCTCAGCGACGACGCTCATGGGCGTCTGCACCCAGCAGTTGCTGCCCACGCGGCGACGGGCGCGGCCGCGTGCGTCGCCTGCGAGATGCTCATCCCTACTCCCGCCGTGCGTAACCTGATCCGCGAGGGCAAGACCCACCAGATCTACGTCCGCCATGCAGACCGGCAGCCAGTTCGGCATGCAGACCATGGACGCCTCGCTGGCCGACCTCGTGCGGCGCGGCATCATCACCCGCGAGTTGGCCAAGAACCGCTCGAGCACGCCGGCCGAGTTCGAGCGGCTGCTGGGCCAGCCCGCCGTCGCGGCTGCCGGCCGGTGAGCGCTGCAGGAATCACGACCCGGGCCGATAAAGACAGGAAGGGACCGCAAGTCGTCGAGAGGCGCGCCGCGCGAGCGGGCGCCAGAGGGGCGTAGGAGAGGCAATGGCGAACTTCGCGTACAAGGCGCTCGACGCGCGCGGCACCCAGGCGGCCGGCGAGATCGAGGGAGAGAGCAAGGCCGCGGTAGCCGCAGCACTGCGCGGCCGCGGCCTCACCGTGCTCGACCTGAACGAGGTCAAGCAGGGCTGGGGGCAGATCGAGCTCGGCGGCCGCATCAAGGCGAAGGACCTCACGGTCTTCTCGCGGCAGTTCGCCACCATGGTGAACTCGGGCCTGTCGATGCTCCGCTGTCTGTACGTTCTGGAGGAGCAGACGCCCAACAAGAAGCTGGCCAAGGTGGTCGGCGAGGTCCGCGGCGACGTCGAGGCGGGCATCAGCCTGTCCGACGCCCTGGCCAAGCACCCCAAGGTGTTCAGCCGGCTCTACGTCAGCATGGTCCGGGCCGGCGAGCTCGGCGGCATCCTCGACGAGGTCCTCAACCGTCTGGCTGCCCAGCTCGAGAAGGAAGACAGCATCCGCCGCGCCGTGAAGTCGGCGATGGTCTACCCGGTCCTCATCGGCAGCTTCGCCATCATCGTGCTCATCGGCATGGTGCTGTTCCTCATCCCCATCTTCGCGAACATGTACAAGGACCTCGGCAACGCCAAGCTGCCCACGCTCACGCGCATCATGATGAACATCTCGAACGCGGCGCTCTCGTTCCCGATGAACATCGTGATCCTGGCGGTGATCATCGGGGCGATCTACGGCCTGCTACGCTTCAAGCGTACCAATCGCGGGACGCACATCTGGGACCGCTTCAAGCTCCACATCCCCATGGGCATCGGCGAGATCATCCGCAAGCTGGCCGTGGCCCGGTTCTCACGCACGCTCGGTACGCTCGTCACTTCGGGCGTGCCGATCCTGCAGGCCATCGAGATCACCGGCCAGGCGGCCGGCAACGTCGTCATCGAGGACGCCATGGGAGAGGTGCAGCAGAGCGTCAAGGAGGGTCAGTCCATCACAGCGCCGCTCGAGAAGATCTCGCGTCTTCCCGGCGATGGTCACCCAGATGATCTCGGTGGGCGAGGAGACGGGCTCGCTCGACGCCATGCTCGGGCAAGATCGCCGACTTCTACGAGGACGAGGTGAACGCCGCGGTCAAGTCGCTGACGTCGATCCTCGAGCCGATCCTCATGCTGTTCGTCGGCGCCATGGTCGGCACCGTGGTCATCTCGATGTACCTGCCGATCTTCAACATGATGAACATCGTCAAGTAGCGGGCGGAGGCGGCGTGGAGAACGAGCAGCTCCTCGCCGTCTACGCGCAGACGCATTCCGCCGCGACGCTCGACGAGATCGTGCGCCGCAACCAGAACCTGCTGCACCACATCCTGAAGCGGTTCGCCTACGCCAGTGAGCCCTACGAGGACCTGCTCCAGGTGGCGAACCTCGGCTTGATCAAGGCCGCGCAACGGTTCGACGGCGGCCGCGGCGTGCGCTTCAGCACCTACGCCACGGCGATCGTTGACGGCGAACTGCGCCACCATCTGCGCGATTCATTGCTGATGCGTCAGCCGCGCTGGGTCAAGAAGGTCTACCAGCAGATCCAGGACAAGTCGGCCGAGCTCATGCACAAGCTTGGCCGTCCTGCCGAGGTGGCCGAGCTCGCCAAGGCGCTGAACATCAACGAAGAAGGCATCCTCGAGGTCATGAACCTCTACTCGCGCATCGAGCTGCACAGCCACGACGAGCCGTTCACGGCCGCGCAGTTGCAGGCCGGAGCGGACCCGCGCATGGTCCACAGCCTGCGGCAGCAGTCGTTCGCCTTGCCGATCGAGGACAAGATCGCCCTGTACGCCGCGCTGGACAGGCTCTCCGTCTTCCAGAAGCGGCTGATCTACCTCCTGTTCTTCAAGGACCTGACGCAGAGCGAAGTGGCAGAGGAGATGGGGCTCACGCAGAAGAAGGTGTCACGCGAGTCGATCAAGGCGCTCGGGCGGCTCAAAGAGGTCATGGGCAAGAAGGTGTTCTAGTCCACTAGACATTCGTTCCAGTCCAGGGCGCGCGGCTCTGGGCAGAGTGTTGTGAGATTGGTAAGGAGTTGCGACGGACTGCCGAAGTATGTGTCTAGGAATCGAGCAGGGAGGCACTATAGGAGCAGAGGCGCACAGGGCAAACCACTTGCGAAGGTGGGGCGCAAAGTCACAGGACTCCATGAGTCGGCTGGGCTGCCGCCAAGAAGAATCTCACCTCGCAGCCTGTGGCGCCCGAATGGGGAGCACCACAGGTTTTTTGGTGGGGCGCCGCGGGAGCGCAGGAACAAGCTCCGCGGCAGAGCACAAGTCAACGCAGAAGCCAGGCAAGTCAGAAGTTCGCTATGACAAGAGAGGGGAGTAGACACATGAAGAGGTTCCGTAAGAGCGAGGGCTTCACCCTCATCGAGCTGCTGATCGTGATCATCATCATCGGCATCCTCGCCGCGATCGCGATTCCGATGTTCCTCAACCAGAGGGACAAGGCCAAGGACGCGGCCGTCAAGGAAGGCGTGCACAGCATCCAGGTCGGCGTCCAGAGCTACGCCGTCGACAATAACGACGTCTATCCCGTGACGGAGGACGTCATCACGGACGTTGAGCCCAACATCGACCAGTGGCCGAACAATCCGTGGACGAATGCCGCCATGGCCAACGCCGCCACGAAGGGCGATTTCGTTTACGTGTCTGCCGATGGAACGGACTACACCCTGAAGGGGAATCTCTCTGACGACAAGTTCTTCGTCGTCCGCTGACCCGAGACTTTCAGCTGAGCGCTCGTAAGGGGGGCGGGGCTCCAAGGCCCCGCCCCCCTTCATGTTGAGGCGACTCTGTGCCTGCGCAGGCGCGGCCGCGAAGGAGTATGCACCTGTCTCTAGAACCGCTACTCAGGCATAGTAGGTGTGTGTTGGCGTACAAAGGCAAACCACTTGCGAGGGTGGGGCGCAAAGTCACGGGACTCTCGGAGTCGGCCGCCGGAGCCCCGCCGAGCTCGCCTGGGACGGCCGCGACACAAAGACCGCCTCGTCGTCTTCACCGAGCGCATCGAGACGCTCAAGCTCCTCCGAGAACAGCTTCAGCGCGACTTCGGCCTGCGCGACGAGCAGGTCGCCGTCCTCCACGGACAGGAGGGCTCCGACGTCGACCAGCAGCGCATCGTCGAGGACTTCGGCCGCGAGAAGTCGCCCGTCCGGCTCCTCCTCGCGACCGACATGGCCTCCGAAGGCATCAACCTCCACTTTCTCTGCCGGAAGATGGTCCACTTCGACACGCCCTGGTCGTTCATCGTCTTCCAGCAGAGGAACGGCCGCATCGACCGCTACGGCCAGGACCGCCAGCCCCTCATCGCCTACCTCTTCGTCGAGTCGAAGACGGCGCGCGTCCAGGGCGACACCCGCATCCTCGAGCTCCT
>CAVOMB010000114.1:0-10525 GCA_963696935.1 uncultured Thermoleophilia bacterium
GCTCGGCCATGTGCAGGTCCTCAGGGTCTACGCCGTCGATGGGGCTGAGCGCCCCGCCGAGGACGTGGTAGTAGCCGTGGAACTCCCGCGTGCGCTCTATGGTGACCACGTCGAACGGCTGTTCGACCACGCAGAGCACGGCGGGGTCGCGGCGCAGGTCGGCGCAGATCGTGCACAGCTCGCCCTCCGCCAGGTTGAAGCAGCGCGTGCAGAAACCGATCTTCTCCTTCACCTCGGTGATGGCGGCGGCCAGCGGCAGCACTTCTTCCGGCGGCAGGCGGAGGAGGTGGAAGGTGAGACGCTGGGCGGTGCGGGGGCCGATGCCGGGGAGCCTGGAGAACTCGGTGATCAAACGCTCGACCGGGGCTGCATACATTCGCATCTACTCCCGCGAGAACTGACTCGCTATGCAACTGGGTTGCATGATTCTGGTGTCATCCGGAACACCCACAAAACAGCTTGGTAGTCTACTCTCTCGCGACGGCAGCGGCAACGCGCCGGACGACCTTTTCGCTTCGAGTGCCTGGGTAGTGAACGGCGCCGGACTGCACTCTCCGGCGGGGCGGTTCGGCTGGGCCGCAGGCGCGTCCGGGGACCGGTGTTCCGGACTGACGTAGTCCGGTATACACATTCTAAACGCGACCTTCGCGGCCCGCAAACCAGGGCCGCGACGAGGCCGACGCCGGAGGGCGGCGCAGTGGCTGCGAGAGGGCTCGGCCGGGTCGTCCTCGAGGGCGCCCTACACCGGCCCGGGCGACTCACGACGCTTCGTCGGCCGGCCCGGCGGGCGTCACCCAGTGGCGAACGCCCGTTCGCCGGCTCAGGCGGCCCGGCTGCGAAGCGCCGGGCGCCGGGCGCTCAGAACAGCCCGGGGATGTTGGGGAGGTCGAGGCCGCCGGTGGCGCCGCCGAGCTTGGTGCTAGCGAGGTCCTGGGCGGCGCGGAGCGCCTCGTTGGTCGCGGCCACGACGAGGTCCTGGAGCATCTCGACGTCCTCGGGGTCCACGGCGTCCGGGTTGATGCGCACTTCCTTGACCTCGAGCGAGCCGGTGACGACCACGGTCACGACGCCGCCGCCGGCGCTGGCCTCGACGGTCTCGACGGCGAGCTCTTCCTGAGCCTGCGCCATCTTCTTCTGCATCTCCTGGACCTGCTTCATCATCTTGTTGTACTGGGGGTTGGCCATGATGGTCTCCTCAGGAGTCGTCGGGCAGCACTTCAGCGTCGAGCTTGGCTGCGGCGGCACGGATCTGGTCGGTGAAGTCGGGGAGCGAAGCCGGCGGCTGCCCGCCGGCGGCTTCGCTAGCTTCGGGTGCGGAGGCCGGCGCCTGCGCGCCGGCGGCGACCTCGAAGCGCGCCGTGAGGCGCCGTCCGAGCACGCCGTCCACGGCGTCGGCGAGCACCTGGGCGTTGTCGCCCTGTGCGGCGTTGCGCTGGGCAAACTCCGAGGCCAGCGAGACGACGAGCACGTCGCCGTCGAGCGCCGTGGGGCGGCCGTCGCGTAAGAAGCCGTAGAGCGGCACGCGCACGGCTTGCACGCGCTGCAGGATGAGCTCCCAGGCGCGCTTGACGCGCTCCACGTCGATCTCCTGGGCGGGTTCGGCCGCGGACTCGACCGCGGGGACGGCCGGCGCGCCGGCGTTCGCCGGCGCGGCCGGCTTGCTCGCCGGAGCGGCGTCCGCCGCCGGCTCGCGGGCCGGCGGCGCGGTGGCGGCGGGCGGCGCCGGCGCGGGCTTGTGGCCGGCCGGCGCCTCGGCCGGGACCGGGTGCGGCGCGGCCGGCGCAAGGCCGGCTCCGGCCGCCGCGGCCTCGAGGCGCAGCAGGCGCTCTTCGAGGGCGGCCGCCGAGTGGTCCAGCTCCGGCCGCGTCACCTTGACCAGCGCGAGCTCGAGCTGCAGCCGCGGGTCGAGCCCGTCGCGGATCTCGCGCTGGGCCTCGCCGAGCGTCTCGATGAAGTGGACGACCTCGCGCGGCGAGACCTGGCCGGCGCGCTGGAGCTGCTCGCGGAACAGCTCGCCGTCGAGCTCTACCGTCTGACCGAGGGTGCGCAGCGTGGCGTCGTCGCTCGCCGCCTCCCCGAGGTGCTGGAGCAGGAACAGCTGGCGCAGGTGGCGCAGCAGGTCGCGGATGAACTGCGAGTAGTCGGTGCCCTCGTTGGCCAATCGCTGGACGAACTGCAGCGCCTCGGCGGTGCGCTGCTCGATGACGATGTCGGTGATCTCGAAGAGCAGGTCGCTGCTGGTGACGCCGAGCGCCTCGAGCACGTCCGCCGAGGTGATCGTGCCCTCGGAGTAGGTCACCAGCTTGTCGAGGGTGCCGATGGCGTCGCGGAACCCGCCCTGCGAGTGGCGCGCGATGATGTGCAGCGCCTCGTCATGGATGTCGATGGGCGGGCTGCCGCGGTCGTCCTCGGGCCGCGCGTTCTCGCGCTCCACGATGCCGGCCAGCAGGCGCACGATGTCGGTGACCTGGGGGCGGTGGAAGTCGAACCGCTGGCAGCGCGAGACGATGGTCTCGGGGATCTTGTGGGCCTCGGTGGTGGCGAGCACGAACACGACGTTGTCCGGCGGCTCCTCGAGGGTCTTGAGCAGCGCGTTGAAGGCCTCACGCGTGAGCATGTGGACCTCGTCGATGATGTAGACCTTGAAGCGGCCGTCGATCGGTGCGAAGGCGATCTTGTCGCGCAGGTCGCGCACGTCGTCGATGCTGCGGTTGGAGGCGGCGTCCATCTCGATGACGTCGAGGGAGACGCCGTCGGCGATGGCGACGGCAGTGGCGGCAGACGCCGCAGGGCGTCGCCGTCGGGTGCGTCATTCGCGTCCATCGGACCCGACGCAGTTGAGCGCCTTGGCGAGGATGCGCGCGGTGCTCGTCTTGCCCGGTGCCGCGCGGGCCGGCGAAGATGTAGGCGTGCGCGACCGCGCTCGTCTCGACGGCGTTGCGCAGCGTGCGCGCGACGTGGTCCTGGCCGACCAGCTCGGCGAACGTCTGCGGACGGTATTCCCTGTAGAGAGAGCGCTTCATCGGATGGCTAGTGTACCCCGGCGGCCGCCCGCGCCGCCCGCGCCGCCTGCGTCCGGGCCGCGCCGCTGCGCTCCCGCCGGCCTCACGGGCGCTCCTCCTTCTCGGGCCCGCACGTAGCGCACTCGTCCTCGGCCGTGACCGACCTGGCGATCGCCGGCACGGCCTCCGTCTCGTCCTGCGGCCGCAGGCGCTTGCGCAGCACGTCCATGGCCTCCGCCGGCGTGTCGACGAAGTGCAGCAGCCTGAGGTCCGCCGCGTCCACCACGCCGTGCCGCGCGAGCGCGTCGAAGTCCACGATCTCGTTCCAGTACCGCGTGCCGTAGAGCAGCGTGGTCACCGGAGGGTCGATCTTGCCGGTCTGCGAGAGGGTGAGGAACTCGAACAGCTCGTCCAGGGTGCCGAAGCCCCCGGGGAACACGATCATGGCCCGCGCGACGTACGCGAACCACAGCTTGCGCATGAAGAAGTACCGGAACTCGAAGGAGAGCCCCGGCGTGATGAACGGATTGGGGCGCTGCTCGTGCGGCAGGCCGATGTTGAGGCCGATGGACCTGCCGCCGGCGTCGTGGGCGCCGCGGTTGGCGGCCTCCATGATCCCGGGGCCGCCGCCCGTGCACACCAGGTAGCGATGGGCCGGGCTCGTGAGTCCCTCCGACCACTCGGTGATCTGACGGGCGAGCTCACGGGCGCCGGCGTAGTACTCGCCCAGGGGTCCGTCTTCGGCGATGCGTGCGGAGCCGAAGACGACGATGGTGTCGTGGATGCGCCGGCGGCGGAACACGCCGAGCGGCCGCAGGTACTCCGCGAGGATGCGCAGCGGGCGCCCCTCGTCGCTCTCGATGAATCCGGCGTCGTGATAGGCGAGCGGGTCGCGATCGGACTCGGGAGGTTCGGGCGGGCGGTTCATGCTGCGGCGCTCCCCCCGGTCGTGAGAGATGAAAAAAAGTGGTCGCGCACCCGCCGTCGAAGCGCGTCCTCCGAGCGTCCTCGCCGTGCGCAAGCTCGGGCCAGGCGACCCCACGGCACATGGAATGGCCTGCTTACCGCTGCTTCCTCCCGGACCTGACGGGGTTCGCAGGGTTCCATTGCGTAGGACCCGACCTTCAACGCCGCGACACGGCTGACAGCCTCGCGGAACGGCCCCTCGGGCGGGGATTCAGCCCCGCTGTAGCGGATTGCGGGTACAGGGCACCGCTGGCTCCCCGCCTAGCGCGACCGCCGTTAAGGCTACCCGCGTGCGGCGGGGGACGCAAACGTGGATCAGGCGCCGGCGGCCGGCCGGCCGCTGTCCCCGGAGCCCGGCCGGCCCATCGCCAGGGTCGTGTGCCGCTCCGCCAGCCGCCGACCGACGGAGAGCGTGAAGTCGAAGACCGAGCTCTTGGCGCCGTGGACGTACATGAGCGAGGGGCCGGAGCCGGCGCACACGCAGTGGATGCGGACGCCGCCGGCGTCGACGAACGACCCCGGCGGTGGCGGCACTCCGGGCGCTCCTGACCCTGCGCCTCTCATGGTGGCGGTCTCCGCCGGCCGTGCGCGTTGTAAACCCGTAGGCCCCGGCTACAGTGAAGTCGTGGGCACGCGTCGCTATCTCCTCGCCACGCTCCTCGTGGCGCTGATCGTCCTCGTGGCCGCGGTCGCCGTCTCGCCGTGGGACGCGCCGCGGCCGCAGCCGGCTTCGGCCCCTGCGGCCCGGTTCTCGTCCGCCCGTGCGATGGACATCCTGCGCCGCATCGCCGCGCAGCCGCACGCCATCGGGTCGCCGCGGTCCGCCGACGTGCGCGAGTTCATCGTCTCACGCCTGAGGGCGCTGGCGCTCACGCCGCACGTCCAGGCCGCCGAGGTGGTCTCGCGCGGCGAGCCCCGGGTGGCGGCGCTGGTACACAACGTGGTCGGCCGTCTGCCCGGGCGCGACCCGTCGCGCGCCGTCCTGCTGGTGGCCCACTACGACTCGGTGCCGACGGCCGCGGGTACGGCGGACGACGGTAGCGGCGTCGCCACCCTGCTGGAGACCGCCCGTGCGCTCCGCTCCGCGCCTCCGCTGAAGAACGACGTCATCTTCCTGTTCACGGATGGGGAGGAGCACGGCCTGCTCGGCTCGCAGGCGTTCCTCGAGCAGGACCCGTGGGCCTACGCCGCCGGTGTCGTGCTCAACTTCGACAGCCCGGGGTCGTCGTCGCCGGCGCTCATGTACGAGACGAGCCCGCAGAACGGCCGGCTCATCTCCTCCTATCTCGGCGCCGGTCGCGCCTATGGCTCGTCGCTCATGTACGAGGTGTCGCGCCGGCAGCCGGTGGTGAGCGACTTCCGGCCGTTCGTGGCCAAGGGGATACCGGGCATGACCTTCGGCATGCTCGACGGCCCCGCCTACGACCACACGGCCTACGACTCGCTCGCGTCGTTCCATGAGGCGGGGCTGCAGCACGAGGGCGACACCGCCCTCGGCCTGGCCCGCCGCCTCGGCGACGCCGATCTGTGGGACCTGCGGGCTCCAGACTCCGTCTACTTCGACCTCACCGGCAGCGCCGCGGTGGCCTACCCGACGTCCTGGGTGCCGCCGCTGACCGTGCTCGGCGTGGCGCTGTTCGCCGGCGCCGTCGCGCTGGCCGTGCGCCGGCGGCTGCTGACCCTGCGCGGTGTGGCCTGGGCCACGCTCGGCACCGCCGGGACGCTGGGAGCGTCGCTGGGCGTGGTCGCCTTCGTGTGGACCATGTATCGCACCGCCTACGAGGAGCGCGTGTGGACCGGCACCGGCGTCGTCATCAGCGACTGGTACCGGCTGGGCCTGGTCCTGCTGGCTTCGGCGGTGGTGCTCGGCATCTACGCGGCGCTGCTGCGGCGCCTGCGCGCGTGGGACCTCGCCGTCGTCGCCCTGGCGTGGTGGGCGGCGGGTTCGTTGCTGGTGAGCAGGGAGTTCCCCGGCGCCAGCTTCCTGCTGACGTGGTCGCTGGTGGGCGGCGCCCTGGGGCTCGCCGCCGCCGCCCTCGTCGACCGGCCGTCCGACGGGCGGCCGGCGGCGGCGCTCATCGCCTTCGCCGGCGCCGTGCCGGGGTTGACCTTGCTGAGCTCCGCGGTCTACCTGCTGCTGATGTCCGCCGGGCTCAAGCAGAGCGTCACGGTCATCGCCGTCTGGCTGCTCGCCGGCTTGCTGATGCTCCCGCTGGCGACCGTGCTCCGGACCTTCCGGTTCTGGCTGCCCGGGGCGCTGGCGGTCGCCGGCATCGCGGTGCTGTTCGCCGTGGGCTCCACAGTGGCCTTCGACAGCCAGCACCCCAAGTTCACGGCCGTAGCGTACCGCCTCGCCCCGGACGGCACGGCGACCTGGGAGAGTCTGGACCGCCCGGACGCCTACACAGGCGGCTTCCTCGGCAGTCTGCCCAAGAGCGAGATCGTGCCGGAGTACTACCCCCAGTTCGGCCCGCGAACCATCACCGACGCGCCCGCGCCCGTCTACGGCCTGCGCGGGCCCACGCTGGACCTGCTCTCGGACGTCACCACCGGCGACCGCCGCGAGGTCAAGGTGCGCCTGCGCTCGCGGCGCGGGGCGGCGACGATCAGCCTGCTGGTGCACACGATCGTCGGCAACCTGAGCGCGAGCGTGGACGGCCATGAGCTCGCCGGCCGCGACACCACACTGCAGGACGCGACCAACGTGCGCTGGTCGTTCGACTTCTACGCGCCGCCGGCGCGCGGCGTGGTGGTGACGCTGGACTTCGCCGCCGGGCCGCCGGTGCTGCTGCGCGCGGTGGACTTCACGTACGGCCTGCCGGCCGCGGCGACGGCGTCGTACCCGCCGCGGCCGGCAGGCATGCTGCCGGGGCACCTCGGCGACGGCACGCTCACCGAGGCGCTCCTGCGCCTGCCGGCCGACGGTCGCTGAGCGGCGCGCGGTCGCGCCGCCGCGGCTAGAGCCGCAGCACCAGCTCCCTGACCTCCGGCTCGTCGCCCGGCCGCACGTCGAACCCGAGATTCTCCGCGAAGCGGGTCATGCCGGGGTTGGCCGCCAGCACGTGGCCGCGGATCTCGCGCACGTGCCGGTCGCGCGCCGCCTGGATGAGCGCGTCCATGAGCTTGCTGCCGATGCCCTTGCGCTGGTACGCGTCACGCACGACGATGGCGAACTCGCCCTCTTCCACGTTGGCGGTCTCGATGGTGAGCCGCGCGACGCCGAGCATGATCGTCTTCTTCTTGCCCTTGGGCTCCCGGATGGCCACCAGCGCGATCTCGCGGTCGTAGTCGATGTGGCAGTAGCGCACCAGCATCGACTTGGTGACCTCCCCGATGGGCCCGAAGAAGCGGTACTCGGCCGTGGCGGGGGAGAGGGACTCGATCATGTCGCTCCAGAGCGACTCGTCCTCCGGCCTGATGGCGCGGATGACCACGTCCTCGCCGTCCAGCGGCACCTCCCAGCGGTACTTGCTGGGGTACATGGAGATCATCAGGTGGGCGCCCGGCAGCTGGATCTTGCGCACGTCCTTGGGTTCGATGACGATGCGCGCGTCGAGGGCGCACACGCCGTCGGCGCGTACCTGCAGCGGGTTGATGTCCATCTCAAGGATCTCGGGGAAGTCGACGAGCAGGTAGCTCATCTTCACCAGCGCCTGCTCGAGCGCGACCATGTCGATCGGAGCCTTGCCGCGGTAGCCGCGGAGCAGCTGGCTGACCTTGGTGCTTTGGATCATGGATTGGGCGAGCGCCTGGTTGACCGGCGGGAAGTCCACGGCGACGTCGCGGTAGAGCTCGACGCCGGTGCCGCCCATGCCGAACATCATGGCCGGTCCGAAGGTGGGGTCCTTCTTGGAGCCGAGGATGACCTCGTAGCCGCCGCGGCTCATCGCCTGCACGGAGACGCCGATGATGACCGCCTCCGGCTTCGATTCCTTCACGCGCTCGGTGATCTTGGTGAACTGGTTGGCGGCCTCGGGGGCGGACCGGACGTTCAGGGCGATGCCGCCCACGTCGCTCTTGTGCGTGATGTCGTGGCTGAGGATCTTGATGACGACCGGGAAGCCGATCTCCTCGGCGGCCTTGGAGCACTCCTCCGCCGTCCTGGCGACCATCGTCTTGACCGCGCTGATCTGGTACGCGTCGAGTACGGACTTGGCCTCGGGCTCGCTCAGGATGCTGCGCCCGTCGCGCGCCACGTCGAGGAAGATCTTCTTGACCGTGTCACGGTCGGGCTCGAAGTCGGGGAGGATGTCCGCCGGCGTCTCGTAGAGGTTCCCGAGGTTGCGCGTGTACTGGTACATGTACATGTAGGCGCCTACCGCGTCCTCGGGCGTGCCGAAGGTGGGCACGTGCGCGTCGCGCAGGATGCGCACCGCCTCCGCGACCTTGATCTCGCCCATGAACGACGTGAGCAGCGGCTTGAGCTGGTGGCTGTGGGCGACGTCGATGAGCGCCAGCGCGGTGCCGGTGGGGTCGCTCATCGCCTGCGGCGTGAGGATCGCGAGCACCCCGTCGCAGTTGGGGTCGTCCATCAGCGCCTGGGCCGCCGTGGCGTAGCGCTGGGCGTCGGCGTCTCCGGCCACGTCGACCGGGTTGCCGCGCGCGGCGAAGCCGGGCAGCGCGGCCTTCAGCTTCTCGTCGGTCTCCGGCGTGCAGCTCCGCGAGCTCGCCGCCGAGGTGCAGCAGGCGGTCGCTGGCCATCACGCCGGGGCCGCCGGCGTTGGTGACGATGCCGAGGTAGGGACCGCGCGGGCTGCTCACGCGGCTCAGCGCCTCGCTCGCGTCGAACAGGTCCTCGATCTGGTCGACGCGCACGACGCCGGCGCGGCGGAAGACGGCGCTGTAGAGCGTGTCGTCGCCGGCGATGGCGCCGGTGTGGCTGGCGGCCGCCAGCGCGCTGCGCGCCGTGCGGCCGCTCTTCACCACGATGATCGGCTTGCTCTTGGCGAAGTGCCTGGCCGCGCTCATGAACTTGCGCGCGTCGGTGATGGACTCGATGTAGAGGATGATGCTGCTGGTGTGCGAGTCGGCGCCGAAGTAGTCGATGAGGTCGCCGAAGTCGACGTCGCTCATGGAGCCGACACTGACGAACGCGCTGAAGCCGATGTTGTTGGCCGCCGCCCAGTCCAGGATGGCGGTGCCCAGGGCGCCGCTCTGGCTGAAGAACGCGACCCGGCCCGCCGGCGGGATGACGTGGGCGAACGTCGCGTTGAGGTTCATGGCCGGGCGGATGTACCCGAGGCAGTTGGGGCCGACGATGCGCACGCCGTAGCTCTCGGCGATGGACTTGACCTCGTCCTCGAGCTCGCTTGCCCTCCTTGCCTATCTCCTTGAAGCCGGAGCTCACGATGACGGCTCCGGCCACGCCGGCCTCGCCGCACTCGCGCATCGTCTGCGGCACGTTCTTGGCCGGCACGGCGATGATGGCGAGGTCGATCTTGCGCGGCACCTGGCTGATGCTCGCGTAGGCCTGGATGCCCTGCACCGACTGTGCGGAGACGTTGACCGGATAGACGATGCCCTGGTACTCGGCGCCGATCAGGTTGCGGAGCAGGATGTAGCCGACTGACCCCTTCTTGTTGCTCGCGCCGATGACTGCGATGCTCTTGGGGTTGAACAGCTTGTCCAGATTCCGTGTACTCATCTGCGTGTCCCGTCTTTCGTGGTTGCTCTGTTCCGCCGCTGGGCGCGTCCACGACGAGCCGTCTTCTGGTGGCTCGAGGGGGGTGCTGAGCGCTGATGCAGGGCCGCTGCTGTGAGTTTGCCTTGCAGGTGAGTGTCCGGCTCAGGACGCCGCCCTCAACTCTAAACTGTACCGGAGACGGGTTCACCCCGCATGGACGGGCCGTTCGGCTCCGGTGTGTGCGCCGGAGGACGGTTTCCGGGGCTCCGACGAGGGTAAGACCCCGCGGACGACACTCCGGCTTCGGGAGGCGGTATGAGCGACGCCATCTACGCGCAGCGGTATCGCACGCGCAAACACCTGCCGCCCGGCCGTGCGGCCGCGGCCTACGGAGGCCAGGACGCGGAGGGCCGGCCGGTGGTGGTGACCGTGGTCCGGCCGGTCGATCCCGACGCCTTCCTGCGCACCATGGGGGTGGTCGCGTCCGTGCATCACCTCGACCTCGCGCCGGTGGTCGACGCGGGCCGCGACGGCCCCGATTGCTACGTCGTGAGCTGGGACTACGGGCGCAACGACGCCGAGGCGCTGGTCGAGCGCGGCCCGCTGCCATCGGCGGACGCGGCGCTCATCGGCGCCTCGGCCGCCGCGGGCCTGGCCGCGCTCCACGAGCGCGGCGTCGTCCATGGCGACGTCCGGCCTGCCAGCCTCGTGCGCGCCGAGGACAGGTCCGTCAAGCTGACCGGCGCCGGCATCGGCGGGGCGTTCCCCCCGCCGGACCTGCGCCCGGGCACGGCCCCCGACGTCGCCCGCTACCTGAGCCCGGAGGAGGTCCAGGGCCGGGCGCCGTCGCCGGAGTCCGACGTCTACCGTCTGGGGCTGGTGACGTACCTCATGCTGACCGGCCTCCACGCCTTTGACGGCGCCGACGGCGCCC
>CAVOMB010000115.1:0-4075 GCA_963696935.1 uncultured Thermoleophilia bacterium
TACTCCCGCCGTCATGGTCACCGGGTCGCCCTCCGCGTTGGTCAGCTCGTTGACCGGCGACTCCGCGTAGTGGAACGTCATGAAGACGATCCCCGGCGGCACCTTGTCGGTGACCGTCACCCGCGTGGTGATGGACCCGCGCCGCGAGGTCACCCGCACCACGTCGTCGTCACCGACGCCCAGCCGCGCCGCGTCCTCCGGGTTGAGCTCGGCCAGCTCGTGCGGCCGCAGCCACTCCAGGTTCTGCGAGAGGTGCGTGGAGATGTTGTAGTGGTACAGCATGCGGCCGGTGGTGAGGAGCATCGGGTACTCCTCGTCCGTCAGCTCGGCCGGCGCCTGGAACGGGATGCCTTGCAGCAGACCCCGGCCGCGCGTGAACTGGCCCTTGTGCAGGTACGGAGAGCCAGGATGGTCCTCGGTGGGGCAGGGCCATTGCAGGCCCGTCGTCCCGAGGCGGTCGTAGGTCATGCCGGCGTACTGCGGCACCACGGTGCGGATCTCCTCGAAGATGTCCTTCGGAGAGTCGTAATGCCACGGGATGCCCATGCGCTTGCCGAGGTCCTGGATGATCTCCCAGTCGGCGCGCGTGTCACCCGGCGGCTCTACGGCCTTGCGCACGCGCTGCACGCGGCGCTCGGTGTTGGTGAAGGTGCCGTCCTTCTCCGCGTAGAGCGCGGCCGGCAGGAACACGTCGGCGTACTTGGCCGTCTCGGTCATGAAGATGTTCTGGACGACCAGGAAGTCGAGGCTCTCCAGCGCTTTGCGCACGTGGTTGGCGTCGGCGTCGGTGAGCGCCGGGTCCTCGCCCATGATGTACATGGCCTTGAGCGTGCCGTGCACGGCGAGGTCAAGCATCTCGGGGATGCGGAGGCCCATGTTATCGGGCATGCGCACTCCGTACGCCTTGTGGAACTTCTCCTTCGCCTCGTCGTCGAGCACGCTCGGGTAACCGGGGAACGAGTTGGGCAGCGCGCCCATGTCGCACGAGCCTTGCACGTTGTTCTGGCCGCGCATGGGGTTCACGCCGGCGTTGGGGAACCCAATGTGCCCCGTCACCATGGCGAGGTTGGCGAGGTTCATCACGTTGGCTGTGCCGACGGTGTGTTCGGTGATGCCCAGCGTGTAGAAGATGCCGGCCTTGGGCGTCGTCGCGTACAGCCTCGCCGCCTCGATGATGGTCTCGGCCGGCACTCCGCAGATCCCCGACGCCATCTCGGCCGGGTAGTCCTTGACCATCTCCCAGAGCGCGTCGAAGCCCTCAGTGCGGGTCTCGATGTACTCCTTGTCATGCCAGCCGTTGCTGATGATGGTGTGTAGGATGCCGTTGACGAGCGCGTTGTCCGTGCCCGGCTTGAGCCGCAGCCACAGGTGGGCGTGCTCGGCGAGCTCGGTGCGTCGCGGGTCCACAACGATGAGCTTGGCCCCGCGCAGGTGCGCCTGCTTCATCTTGTTGCCGATGATCGGGTGCGCCTCGGTGGCGTTGGACCCGATGATGAACAGGACGTCGTTGCCGACGATCTCGCCGATGGAGTTGGTCATCGCACCTGAACCCAGCGTGGTCGCCAGACCGGCGACCGTGGGAGCGTGTCAGGTGCGTGCGCAGTGGTCTATGGAGTTCGTGTTGAGGCCCGCCCGCGTGAGGCGCTGCAGCAGGTAGTTCTCCTCGTTGGTGCAACGCGCCGAGCTGAGCACGCCGACGGCGAGGTTACCCTCGCCGCGGAGCTCGAGCAGCCGCTCGGCGACCAGGTCGAGGGCCTCGTCCCAGGTCGCAGTCTCCCACTTGCCGTCCTTCTTGATCAGCGGCGTGGTGATGCGGTCCGGGCTGTAGATGAGGTCGGTGTGGAAGCGGCCCTTGACGCACAGCGAGCCCTGGTTGGCCGGCGCGTCGTAGGCGGCCGTGACTCCGATGACCTTGTCGTCGGCCACATTGAGGTCGAAGTTGCAGCCGACGCCGCAGAAGGGGCACGTGGTACGGACCTTCTTGCGGTCCCACGTGCGCACGCCCTTGATCTGCTTGTTGGCAATCGCGCCGGTGGGGCAGATGTCGACGCACTGGCCGCAGAAGCGGCAGAAGTCGGTGTCGAGCGGCTTGTTGAACGACGCGGCGACCTGAGAGTCGAACCCGCGCTCGGTGAAGTCGATGGCGCCGGTGACCTGGATCTCCTCGCAGACGCGCACGCACTTGCCGCAAAGGATGCACTTGTTCATGTCGCGCTCGATCATCGGGTTGTCGCTCTCGATGGGGAGCTCGTGGCGCTCGCCTTCGAAGCTGCTGTGCTCGATGCCGTAGCGGTAGCAGTAGTCCTGCAGCGTGCAGGCGCCGGACTGCTCACAGGTGATACAGGCCATGGGGTGGTCGGAAAGGAGCAGGTCGAGGATGAGCCTGCGCGCCTCGACCACGGCCTCGGACTCGGTGTGCAGCACCATGCCGTCGAGTAGTTCGGTGGCGCACGACGGCAGCAGGTTGGGCCGGCCCTCGACCTCAACGACGCAGAGCCGGCACGACGCGGCCGGGGCGAGCGTCTCGTGGTGGCACAGGGTGGGGATGTCGATGCCGAGGTCCCTCGCGGCGTCCAGGATGGTGGTGCCGGTCGGCACCGCGACCTCGCGGCCGTCGATGGTGGCCTGGATGGTCGCCGTCTCGGCGCCTGCAGGACCGGTCATGCCGCCTCCGTTCGCTTCTCAACTGCAACTGTTCCCGCGCGCACGCGGAGGGAACATCGAGTGTACAACGGCTCCTCGCGCGCGCGAAAGCCGGACACGCAGCGGAAGCGCAGTGGGAGCGAAGGCGCTGACGGCGGGGGGTGGTATGCGGTTCGGGGGTCGGAGCCCTTGCCGGCACCCTGGATGGCACCGGCAAAGGTGCCGTCCAGGGTGCCCGAGAAGGTGCCATCGAAGACTCCGACCGTCGAACGAGACATCCCTGCTTGTGGCCGGGAGGACCGCGACCGGAGTGCCGGCCGCGGGGTGAGTCCCCGGGGGTCGAGTCGCGGCGTCAGGTGCGGCGAGCCGCGCGCTCGGCGCGGATAGGACGCCGCTCAGCATGCCCTCTTCCATGACGAAGTGGGCCGGTTCGAGCAGGAAGGCGCGCGCGAATGCGGCGGGGACGGTCTCCCGCCAGCTCGCGCGCCAGCGGATGAGGAGCCGCGACGACGTCTCGGACAGCGGCTCCACCATGAACGCCCAGGTGGCCGCGATCTCGCCCTTGAAGAAGTCGCCGGGGGCTTCTGTGGTGCTTCGTCCGGCCCGCCAATGCGGATGACGAACGCCCGTGGCCGGTCGAGCTCGACGACCGTGAGCTTCATCGTGTGTTCGGGATCCAGACTGACGTAGTCGCTGCCGGGCACGAGGTCCTGACACTCGAGGTGGATGCGGTCGGCGCTGTAGTCGCACACCAGCGCCGCAAGCGCGGCAGGACGACGAAGGACCAGGCCGCGCCCAGCGTCTCCAGGCGACCGCCGTGAGGGCGACCTTGTGAAGGCGCTTCACTCGTCCCCGGCGGCCGAGCCGGCTCCGCGGGCGGCCTCGTCCTCGGCTGCCAGTTCGCCGATGACTGCGGCGAAGGCCTGAGCCACGACCTCGGCGCCGGCGTCGGTGAAGTGCACGCCGTCGGTGGTGAAGGGACCGTCGCCGTCGCCGGCCGCGCTCTCGAACGCCGGCAGCAGGTCCACCACGCGGCAGGAGGGACGGCCGGCCGCGATGCGCGCGATCGCCTCGGCGGCCTGCCGGGCGCGTTGCTCCCAGAGCGAGCCCTCGGCCTCGAGCACGAGCGGCCGCACGACGACGATGCGCTGCGCCCGCGCCTCGGTCCACTCGAGAAGTTCCTCGTAGTCTCCGGCGAGGCGCATAAGCCGCTCCGGCCAGGTCCAGCCGCTGCCGGGCTCGGCCTCGTCCCAGGCGCCGATGACGGCGTCGTTGGCGCCCACCCAGATGAAGGCGACGTCGACGGGCTCGAGCCCGTGGTACCGCATGCGGTCGAGCAGGCCGGCGACGGTGTCGCCGGCCCGGCCCCGGTTGAGCAGCCCGTGCCCCGTCATCTGCCGGTCGAGCAGGGGGAAGAACGCGGCGCCGGGCC